>NZ_MKIE01000005.1 GCF_001855385.1 Andreesenia angusta
ATAATCTTCACATACTTTAATTTTAATCTCTTTGCTATATTTAGGTGTTCTGCTCATAAAAAAATACCTCCAAGTAGATTATCTAATTTTAATTAATTAGACTGTCCACTTTGGAGGTATCATATCAATGCCAGGTCTGGCGTTTTTTAAGATGCTTCGTCTTTTCTTTCAAGCCTTTTCTTTACAAATATCGACCCCACTGTCAGTGCTATAAGAAGAGCTATGGAAATACAAAATCCGCTCGAACCAATGTCCGAGGACTTGTCTCCGAGATTCGTGTACACTACGATACCGGGCATTGACCCTATAACTGTCGCAATTGCAAAATCCTTGGCTTTTACATTTGTAAGGCCTGCACTGTAGCTCACGACTTTAAACGGAAACATCGGTATCAGCCTGAGTATCAGTATCAAGAAAAATCCGTTCACCTTGTTGTTCTTGCCCTTGAAAGCAGATATATCTTTTGCATACTTCTGAACGAAATCCTTGCCTACATACCTGGATATGTAGAAGGATATCATTCCCCCTAGAAGAGAACCTATAGAAGTAAGTACTGTTCCCCAACCCAATCCGAAGGCCATGCCTCCCGCTATAACTATCAATGAGTCTGGAAAAAGCAATAGTGGCAACAGAGTAAGCAGCACTACGTAGACTATTGGCCCTAAGCTGCCCTTGCTGTCTATAAACGACCTTATATCCGATATTCCTATATTTTTAACCGCATCTGTCTTATTCATAAAAAACATGCACACCATAAATGCCACAAATAACCCCAATGCTATTTTAACTTTTTTATCAGATTTCAATTTTCTCACCTCTTCCAATTGCTCAGTGCAAATCGATTAGCCCACTTAGCTATGAGCTTGCTTTCTTCAAAGCTCAAGCCGCTGTAGTCTCCAAATAGAAAATCCAGTACGTGGACTGACTTCATACCCTGCTTCTTAAAAGACTCTGTGCACTCCTGGCAGTAAGTCACTATCTGCTTTGACTTGGACTCACCACATCTTCTCTTCATATGGCTTTCCGCTATATCTTTTTGGGATATGCTGACCATAGCTCCTGCTCCGCAGCAAAGTGTCTCTCTTTTATTTAAATCCATCTCATGATAACCTATGCCCATTTTGGTCAAAATGCTTCTAACAGATTCGTGTATATCTTCGTCGGTCCTGCTTGGGCATGGGTCGTGAATTGTGGGGTCTATTGCAAGGCTTGAGTAGTCTAAGCCTAAATCCTCCACCACCTCAAGCTCATCTAGCACAGTCCAGAGAGACTTCACCTCTACGTTTTCAAGCGATTCATCCAATGTCTTGTAGCAGTTTATACATCCGGCCACAACTGTCTTAACTCCTGTTTTATTTAGTTCACTCTGTATCTTCTCTATATTGCCCTTGAACTTTTCGTCTTTACCCATATACCTAGTAGGCTTGCCACAGCAGTGAGTCATTATGTCGCAGCCATTTAGCTTTGCATCCAGGTAAGAGTTGACTTTCAATACCTCGCTTGATTTTGCACCCATAAGTGCACATCCTGGAAAGAAAACAGTTGACTTGTCGTTTTTAAGGCTTTTAGAGAAAAGCTTGGAAAAGCTCAGTCTCTGATGAAGCTCCACTCCCCCAAGATTGAGGTCCTTGGGAAGCTTCCCTCCAGACAGCTGTTCTAAGTCCTCTCTACATCTAAAGAACAGTTCATTGAAGCTGACATCTACGGGGCATACTTCCTCGCAGTATCCGCAGAGCATACATGAGTATGGTAGCTCTTTGCTGAACTGCTTTTCTATATACAATTCATCCAGCAGTTCTTTTGGATTTTCACAGAATTTATCCAGCATAGGACAACCGACCATGCATTTCTTGCACCCTATGCATTTTTCACTTTCCTGGGCTGTGAACTCCGCTGTTTCTTCTGTCATATTATATTTTTCCATGCATTTCACCTGACTTTTCACAAAAAAAGCTGCCTTATTCGGCAACTTTCTTTTCTGATTTTTTAGTTCTGTCGTTGTATACTTTCTTTACAAGGAATATAAGCACTGTCACAGAGAAGAGTATCAGCAGTCCTGTTACAAAGAGCTTAGCTCCACCTGTCAGCATTCCTCCTACGTAAGAGTACACTATAGTGGCCGGTAGCTGTCCCAGCCCTGTAGCCCATAGGAAAGAGAACAGGCTCATAGCCGTCAGTCCTGCCCCGTAGCTTACAAAGTCAAATGAAACAAAAGGCAGAAGTCTAGCTATCAGTATCGCATATCTTCCGTATCTGTCGAAGAAGGCATCCACTTCTTTTACCGCCGTCTTTGTAGTCAGCTTTTCAACTGTCTCTCTTCCAAATATTCTGGCTATATAGAAACAGAGCACCGCTCCTACCATCGCACTTGACCACGAAAGAAGCGCTCCCCACTTCCATCCAAATAGTGCCGCATTAGAGAAAGTGATTAAAAAGGCCGGAAGCGGCGCTGCAACCGATTGAAACACCATCAGCAAGAAAGAGATTATTGGGGCCCAAACTCCAAATGAAAGAATGTACTCCTTTATCTTGTCTAAATCCAAGCTTGAAAGCACACTGGCGAACTCATTTATAGTCCTGTTTACTGGCGCTACAAAAAAGTATACCAATGCCAACAATATTACAACACCTATTTTGGCAATTGTAGTTTTTTTGATATTCATCTTATCATTCCTCAACTATTATTTTATTTTCACTTCTAAAATTCAACTTAAAAGGCTATTGCCATAACTCTAGCAATAACCTTTTGTCTTTATCAGTAACCTCTAGCCTTCCTTTTTTTGTTTTTCAGGGCAATTATCAGCACAGCCGTATTTGCTATTAAAGCCACTGGTACAATCCAAAATGATATGGCTTTTATACTCGTTCCAAACTCTATCATCAGATCTTTAAACAAGTAGATTATCCGACTCGACCTTCCCGTAGCCATTGATACTACCAAGAGCAGTCCCTCTAGGGCAAAGAACACCCAGTAGCGATTCACCTTCTTGAATAGACCTACTATGACTCCTATAACTGTACCTGCCACAATGAAATTAGCTAAGTTTATTCTCATCTCTACCCATACACTAAATCCCAAAAAGAAAGACGCCATCAAACCTAAAACAAATCCACATAGTCCGAAGTAAAGGACGTTTTCCAGTTTACTTTTCATCTAAACTATTTTGCAACTTTAAAAGTCACTGCCACTAGTGTTCCGTCCTCAGGAAGAACGTCTTTATTTCCTGTAAACACTACTTCATCTCTCTTCTCAACAGCCCCATAAGTGTATGTTGCATTGCTGACTATTCCAACTGGACAGCTATCAAGACACATTATACATCCTGTTTGATTCTCTTCTGAAGCTTTAAGGTTCCCTCCGAAACGCATCTCTATCGGCTTTCCGTTGCTGTCGTTTATAACTTCGTCTATTTTATACTCTTTGTCGGCACCTTCCCAAGTAAAAGTAGTCTCTATAGCGTCTCCCTCTACGTTGGTTTCAGCTGCAGTGTCCTTGAACATGTTGTTTCCTGCAGTAGCTCCTATTTCTATCAGTCCGTTGTAGAAGTCTATTTGATCTCCTAGTCCTGTGAATATGGACTTACTTCCAAACTTTCCTCCCTCGTATACGACTGCATGACGAGTTCCCTCTTCTAGATATTTTCCGTTCACCTTAGAAAGTACAGTCACAGTGCCCGCTTCTTTGTCCACTTTTATTGGTTTTTCAACTGAAACCCCGTTTATCTCTGAACTTGCTTCACTTCCGTTGCTCTCGCTTTTATTCTCATTTTTGCTTGTTTCTGTTCCACCACTACTACATGCCGCCAAAAGAAGTGTTGCAGAAAGGCATGCTACTCCCAGTACTCTAAAAAATCTTTTCATTATGAATCATTCCTCCTACTTAATATATAGTTTTAAAATCTTCCTCATCTAGTCAAAATTTTATCATACAAAGCAAATATAGACTATCCCAATAGGTCATGTTCTGATATCGATATTCTCTATCATTTTATCTTTAACTATAGTCTTTTTCTATGCATCTTGTGTAATATGAGCTTGAATCAGCTTTCCGCCTTCAAGCTCAAGTATTTCTTTGGCGCATTTTGCCCACTTTTCATTATGAGTTACAAACACCACAGCCTTTCCTTCCTCTGAAAGTTCCTTGAATATCTTCATGACCTCCATACTCCAGTGATCATCTAGATCGTTTGTAGGCTCATCTGCCAGTATCAATTCTGGATTCCTTATAAGTGCACCAGCTATCATAGCTCTTCTCTTCTGGCCGCCACTTAGCTCCTGTGGAAGATGATTTCTGTAGTCACTTAGCCCAAGCCTCTCCAGTAGACTCTCTAGCCTAGCTCTCTCTTCTTCTCCAAATTTTTTTCTGTTTATCGTGCTTATAAACTTCAGGTTCTCCTCTAGCGTCAGCGCTTTTATAAGATTAGCTTCTTGAAAAATATATCCTATGAAGTTGCCCCTGATTTCTGTCAGCTCATCGTCAGTCTTTCGAGATATAGGCTCGCCCATGTAGTATATCTCCCCTTCTGCTATCTTTAGCAAGCTCCCTATGGCGTACATAAGCGTGCTTTTTCCAACTCCTGACGGCCCCTGTATGCATATAAAGTCGCCTCTGTTTATGGAGTAGCTTATTCCGTCAACAGGGTATATCTTTTCTCCAAGGTCATAGTATTTTCTTATATTCTCCAGTCTGCACAGCTCTTGCATATTACATGTCCCCCTTTGAAATGGCCTCTTGAGGCTCCAGCCTTGAAGACATAAGAGCAGGGTATATAGCTGAAGCTATTCCTATTATCAAAGACAGCCCAATCCCTACAGCTGCATTTTTGACTGCTATCATCATGTCCCACTCTCCTGATGGCAGAACCATTATCTCTGAAACCGTATTGTATAGAGGACTCGTCAAAGCGACTCCGCCTAAAGCTCCTACAATCCCTCCTACAGCTGCTATCATCAAAGCCTCTGTAAGAATCAGCCTCACTATCTTAGATTTCTTCAGCCCCACTGCATGCAGGTAGCCTATCTCTTTCTTTCTTTCGCTCGCCATGGAGTTGAACCTCGCCGCTAGTGCCAACGACGAAGTGAATATAAGCGCCAAGCTGAATCCTCCCAGTATCTTGGACACTGTTTTTATCTGATTTGAAAGCTTGGATATATTGTCTGCTGTAGATATCACCTGTGCGTCAATCTCATTTGACTTTATCTTTCTCATCATATTCCTTGGATCTACTCCGTCTTTTGTTTTTATGAGTATAGATGAAACCAACTGATCTGTGTCTCTTCCATCGAATATATTGTCTGGATTCATTCTTGTGGCCAGGTCCCTGGCCTCTTCTATGTCCATAAATATAGACTCGTCAATGCTGCTTCCTGTCCTGTAAATATCCCCAACAATACTGTACTCTTTATTGAATATCATGACTTTGCTTTCCAAGGCTCTCTCTACTCTTCCACCTATCAAAATTTGATTTTTAGAAAGTCTTTCGACGTTGAAGTCGTTGAACCAAGGCTTCAGTATAAAGTCGGTATTTTGATTTATCCCCACTATTCTCTGCTCTTTTTCATAGCCGCAGCACCCTGTATTCGCCAATGTCTTTATGAAGAACTGCTCTGTTATGCTCTCCACATCCTCCATCGGAATCTTTCCCTTTATTACATCCTTGTCCATATATTCAAGCATGGGGACTCCTGTAAACATAGTCTCTATTTCATTTACATTCGCTTCATTTGGAAGTATCACAATATCTGCTCCCATCCTATCTGCACTTAGCTTTATTCCAGATTCAACTGTTGAATAAAGTGAAAATACAAGTGTAAATATAGCTATAGTTATGGAGACTATTACACCTGATACAAGTGACTTTCCGAACCTCCTCGTCACATTTAAATAAGCCAGTCTAGTTAAATTCATTGTTCCTCCTAGTTTGCTAAATTTTAATCTATCTGATTTCACAAAACTAATTATACCATAGTGAAACTTTCTTTCGATTCTCTAGATAGACTATGACTATTTTATTATTAAATAATACATCTTATTTTTATTTGTTTTTTCTATGCAATTACATCTCCTTTTGTCGGCTCCCCACTTGAAATGGTTTGCCTTTTGCTATACTATTTACCGGTAAGAAAAAAGGAGGGTTTGTTTTGAAAAAGGATTTGTCTAAAATAATTTCTTTTGTTTTAATAGCGCTTGGATTAATCTCGATAGGATCTGTCTTTATATGGGCTCCCGTCTGTGGCGATTTAATTCCTCTAGCTAGTGGGAAAATGGTTCCTATGAAATGCCACTACACCGGTCAAGCTGCTCTGCTGCTTTCTATACTCCTTATAGTAAGCGCAGTTGAGTCTTTGGTGAAAAAATCTCTAAGACCTTGGACTGTCATGGCCATTGGTGCAATGCTGTTTTCTCTTTCATTTGACTCCGTGATAGGGATATGCATGAAAGAGTCTATGTCTTGTCATAGCACCGCCCTATGGATAAAGGTTGTTGGAGCTTTATCTGTGCTATGTGGATTAGTCGACTTATTCAGCAAAACAAAGCAGGTTAAAAACTAAAAACCTTGATTCGGAAACATAAAACGTTTCCGAATCAAGGTTTTTTATCTACAATCTTTTCTCTGCTGTTCCGAACATCCTCCCGAACATCCAGGACACGAATTGTTCTTCATACTGTTTACCGACCTGTATGCTCCATATCCAACTATCCCAAAGAATACAGCTCCTATAACTACACTAGCCATCATATCGCTCACTCCTTATTTAGTAGCGTGTGCATAAACTCCTACCGACTTGTCTTTTCGCTTTATGAGGTAAGTCACTACCCCAACCACAATCACCAATACTACAAGCGAAGCCACAAATCCATTTGCCAGCTCTCCGTATAGAATAATCGTACCAAGCTGGTTTACTACCATGGCTACAGTATATCCAACTGCAAGCTGGAATAGCACAGCCCTTCCAAACCATTTGTTGCTTCCTATCTCTGACTTTATAGCTCCAAGTGCTGCAAAGCAAGGTGGAGTAAAGAGGTTGAACATCAGGAACGATATTGCCATAACTGGAGTGAACATCTCTGAAAGCACCCCGCCTGGAGCAGATATCGCCTCTTCAGAAGCCACTAGCATTATCGCAAGCGTTGCAACTACGTTCTCTTTAGCTATAAAGCCTGTAAGTGCCGCGGCGGCCATCTGCCATCCCACAAAACCTAGCGGTATAAGCAGAGGAGCTATGATACCTCCGACTGATGCAAGTATGCTGGCGCCTGGATCCTCTACAACTTGGATATTCCAGCTGTAAGTCTGCATAAACCAAACAAGAGTGTTCATTACAAGTATTATGGTCGAAGCTTTAACTATGAAGGCCTTGGCCTGATTCATCATCTGTTTAACTGCATGCTTTAAACTAGGCGCTTTGTAGCTTGGAAGCTCTATTATAAAGCTAGATTTGCTCTCGAATTTGAATATCTTCTTAAGCAGAAGTCCGCCTAGAACTATCATAACTCCAGCCATAACGTATATAGCTGGGAACACCCAAGTAGCTCCAGGGAAAAACACTCCAGCGAAAAGCGCTATCACAGGAAGTTTCGCTCCACAAGGTACGAAAGGCGTCAGCATAGTAGTTATTTTTCTCTCGTTCTCGTCTTCCACAGTTCTAGCCGCCATAACCCCTGGTATAGAACATCCAGAGCCTACGACCATAGGTATTATGGACTTTCCTGAAAGACCTATTTTCTTGAAGTATCTGTCCATTATAACTGCAACTCTCGCCATATATCCGCTGTCTTCAAGCAGCGCAAGGCAGAAGAAGAGAAGCATTATAAGCGGCAAGAATCCTATGACAGCTCCAACTCCAGCTATAGCTCCGTCAACTATAAGGCTCTGAAGCAGCGGGTGGACTCCCAGTCCCTCCAAGAATGCATTTGCTGCATTCGGTATAGTCTCTCCGAAAAGCGATTCGTTAAGATAGTCCGAAAGGCTACCTCCAAGTCCATTTATAGAAAACGAATATATTGCCCACATTATAAGTCCAAATATAGGAAGCCCCCACAGCGAGCTTGCCAGCACCCTGTCTATTTTATCGCTTGTAGTTATTTCAGATGGACTCTTAGCCCTCTTCAAGTACTTGATTGTTATCTGCTTTATCTTCTGCTGTCTCAGCTTGTCCTCTTCTGGACTTCCAAGACCTTCAAATTCCAATGAGCTTTGAGTTTTCTTAGACGCCGCATCTATAGCTTTGCCCATGAGTTCATCTAGACCTTTCGAGTCGTTTGCAACAGTCTCCACTATTTCGCACCCGAGTTCTTTAGACAGGCCTTTTACGTCGATTGCATTTCCGCTCTTTTTAAGTATATCCTGCTTGTTAAGCGCTATTACAACTGGAATTCCCAGCTCCATAAGCTGAGTCGTAAAGAACAAGCTCCTCTCTAGGCTTGTCGCGTCTATTATATTGACTATCACGTCTGGGGACTCGCCTGTTACAAAGTCTCTAGTTATAGACTCCTCGCTTGTATAAGGCGATATCGAATAGGCCCCTGGAAGGTCAACTACTCTTACCCTGTTCTTCCCACTCTCCGATTGTCCGCCTTTTTGATTCCCTAGATTCATCCCAACTTTAAACTTTCTCTTTAAGTTAGCTTCCTTCTTCTCCACTGTAACTCCAGGCCAGTTTCCAACGTATTCCGTCTTTCCTGTTATCTCGTTGAAAAGAGTTGTCTTGCCCGAGTTCGGGTTTCCAGCTAATGCTATCTTCATCTCAATTCCTCCTAAAATATTCTACTCCAGCTCTATAGTGCCTGCCATCTTCTTGTCTATAGCATATCTGCTGTCCTTGATCCCAACTATATAGTTGCCTGCCAGTACGGAAACAAGCGTTATCTCTTCACCCTCTGAACACCCAAGTGTAAACAGAAACTTCTTAGTCTTCGGATCTCCTGACACACTCTTTACCACTCCTGTATGCCCTAGCTTCAAATTTAGTAATGACATAAGTACATCCCCTTTTCCGTCTCGTAATTGATAACGATTATCATGATAACTAGATTATATGGGATATTCTTTCACTTGTAAAGAGGTATTTCGAAATATTTTCCTTTTGATATCCAGCTAAGCGTATCTTTTATGCTCTCCTCCATCTCTCTAGGCCTAAATCCCAGCTCTTCGCATGCCTTTTTGTTGCTGAAGTTGGAGTTGCTGGTCAATGTATATAGCGAATAGCTGGAGTAGAGCGGCTTCTGCTTCCTCAGCTTGTAGTAAAGCTCAGAAATAGGGGCAGTGAGTTTCGCCAGAACCATTGGAATTCTATGCAGTATATCCGCTTTCCCCGATAGCTTTGAAAGCAGTGATATAAACTCCTTTACGCTTACATAGTGTCCCGAGAATATATAGCTCTCTCCTTCTCTAGCTCTGTCTATGGCGCTTATTATTCCATCTGCTACGTCTCTGACATCTACAAAGTCGTACCCACCCTCTACTGTCGCCCAAAGCCTTCCCCTGAGATAGTCTAGTATAAGCTGTGTAGTGTGGCCGCATCTGTAATCTTCTGGGCCTATTATTCCTGAAGGATGTATCATCACGTACTTAAGGCCTTTTTTCTGGCTGTCCAAAACCAGCTGGCTAGCCTCAGTCTTTGTCTTGGCGTACACGCCCTTGACCTTTTCGGGGTCGAAGCTTCGAACTTCTTCTATGAGGTCCTTGCCCTCCTCCGGTATTGCATGCACAGAGCTCGTGTATATCATCCTCTTTACGCCGTGATTTATGCATCTGTCTATTATATTCCGCGTTCCCTCTACGTTGACCTGTCTCACTTTTTCCCTGTCTTCAGAAGTTGTAGAGACTATTCCCGCCGCATGCACCACTATCAGGTCAATGCCTTCTGGCACAATGAATGCAGCCTCTAGCGATTCGTATTTGCAGACATCGCCTTCGTAAAGCTCCACATCGTAGCCCTCATAAACTTCTTTCCCAGGCATGCTCCTTACAAGCCCCCTGACCTGCTCACCCTTGTCAATAAGCCTCTTTACTAGCACATTCCCAAGATGTCCCGCAGCTCCTGTTACTAGAATTATCCTGTCCATATCCTCTCCACCTTGTCTTTTTTATAGCCCTATATACCCTAAATACCCTTTCGAGCAGAATTTTTTCAAAAAAAGAGACCCCAAACATCAAAGATGTTTAGAGTCCCCTATAGTCACTATTAAAAACTGCATCGCAAGCACTATCTCGAATACTACTATAAAGTAATGGTACGCTATCTTGCCTGTAAATAAATATGTGATTGCCAGCGCAAACCCTGAAATCACAAGCCCTAGCAAATTTTGCACTTTCCAGAATTTGCTTTTTTCTTTCTTTACGCTTCTGATTGCAGAAAATGCGAAATACCCAGCCAGGACGAGCAGTGCCGCCCTGTGGATATGCATATTCCCCGATGAAAAAACAGTCTGCTCGTATTGGGCTTTTCTGTAGTAGATATGGTGCATCACCCCGGCGCTTTTTTTAGTCAGCTGCTCTAAGTAAAACACCGCCCCTATCAGTGATACCTGGATAAAGAATATCAGAGCATACGCGATTTTCCTCAGCTTTTCTCTTGTCATTACTGCTTTTTAGGCTCCCCAGTCTCCACAGGGTTGCTTGCATCGTTGCTCCAGCCTATCCATCCGTCGCTGTAAAGCGAAACGTCCTCTAGTCCCATAGCATTTGCATAAGTCAGCACCTCGGCAGCTCTCCATCCGCTTCCACACATGAAAGAAAGATGCTTGCTGGTGTCTATTCCTGCTTCTTTCCACATTTCACTTATTTCATATGCATTTCTCATAGTGTCGTCTATATTCCTGTAGTAGTCCAGCGTAGTTGAATCGCCTTTACCTGCGTATCCGAATATAGATCCTGGGATTCTTCCCTTCTTGTCGTGGTAGCTGTATCCAGACTCTTTTCCTATATGCTCGTCCCATGTACGGTTGTCTACAAGCACGAACTTGTCAGGGTTTTCAAGCCCTTCTTTTGCTTCCGCTATTGTATCTATCAGATCAGGGTTTCCTGGTATCGTTCCACCGAAGTCATCTGAAGGCTCAGGTTTGTTCGAAGTAGTCTCAAGCTCGTAACCAGCGCTTGTCCAAGCGGCGTTTCCTCCGTTAAGCACCCTTACATCTTCCACTCCTATATATCTCATGACAAGGGCCACACGGTAAGCTGCCATTGTAGCTTCCCCAGTGACTATTACAGTGTCGTCTTTTTTAAGTCCCAGTTTTTTTGCAAGCTCTGCAAGCGCTTCATCGTTTGCCAGCATCCATGCAGGTGGCGGCTCCACCCAGTCTGTGTTTACGTGGAATGATGTAGGAACATGTCCCTTTGCGTAAGAAGTATCTTCCTCTCCCCAGCTGGCCTCCACTATCTTTATAGCTCCTGAGTTTTCAAAGCTCTCAGGCTTTTTGCCGTCTATTACTTCCTTTACGATCGAAGCTGGAACTATGGCCTTGTAGTTTTCATACTTTGCCATAGGCAGCGATTCGTCTGCAGCCCACTCTTTCACATCGTATACGTATAGGTTCTTGTACCCCTTTTCGCTCAGGTAGTCTGCAACTGCCTTTGCATCTTTTCCGTTGGCGTCATAAAGAACTATATTCTTCTCAGTGTCTATGCCCTTTGTCTTTAGGGCTTCGTCAAGTATCTCGTCTTTTTTTTCCTTTTCTACCTTAAGCCAGTTGGCAGAAAAGTCCACAGCACCCTCTATATGTCCCCCTCTGCTCACTCCCTCTAGAGTCCAGCCATTGTAAGCATCGTTTATACGAGTGTCCACTACTTTCCAGTCCTCACTCTTGTAGTTCTCTTTTAATTCCTCTGTTGTTATAGTCTTAACTGTTGCTGTCTTAGCTTCGTCAGCCTCTTTTTTCTCTTCATTCTTTGTACTGCAGCCTGAGAAAATCATAGCCATAGTCAAAGCCATCGATAAAAGCAAAATCAAGTTTCTCTTTTTCAAACAAAGCACCTCTTTTCTATTTTATTGTATAAATTACTAAGCCCATTATATTATAGTAAGTTTTCACTTACAATTTAATCTAAAGCCAAGGGTTATAACTATTTCCTATGTCGTATTGATTATGTATTTGTTTTTTCTATTGAAATACATGATCTTCATTTGTTTAGTTTTATTCATATATTTGTGCCAATATTTACATATTTATTTTTCTGGTTTATAATTTAGTTTATCTTATTTTTTAGACTTGTATACAACTTGCTTTAAAGGAGGTTTTTTTATGTCACCGTCTGTAATAGGTTTTAGCCTGCTGATACTAGGCTTGCTTCTAGTCGTAGGCAAGATCATCAGGGTCAGAACTCCTGTTCTACAGGACTTATTTTTGCCAAGCTCACTTATAGCTGGCTTTGTTGCACTTATACTGGGACCTGAAATCCTTGGCCAGTTTGTGGATTTTTCCAAATTTTTCAGCCCTATGGACAGCGGACTTTTCCCTGCCGAAAGCCTTGAAGTCTGGAGATCTCTGCCTTCACTTATGATAAACGTAGTGTTTGCAACTCTGTTCCTGGGCAAGAAAATACCAAATGTAAAGTCCATATGGAGGCTTGCTGGTCCTCAAGTAATACTTGGATACATAATCTCTTTTGGGCAGTATGTGGTAGGTCTTTTGCTCGTCGTATTCTTGCTTACTCCAGTCTTCGGAGTGAATCCGATGGCCGGAGCCCTTATAGAGGTGGCTTTTGTAGGAGGGCATGGAACAGCAGCCGGACTTTCTGACACATTTGTCAGCATGGGCTTTCCAGAAGGGCAAGCTCTTTCAACAGGACTTGCTACTGTCGGAGTGTTGGGAGGAGCCATTTTTGGAATTGCACTTATAAACTGGGGCATACGAAATGGAAAAGCCAAGGTTGTCTCTGAGATACAGTCTAGAGACGAGCTAGAGAAAAAGGGAATTACCGAGTTCGACGACAGGGACCCCGCTGGATACCTGAGCACCAGACCTGAGTCTATAGAGCCGCTTTCTCTGCACTTTGGATATATAGCCATTTCTATTATGATAGGTTACGCTATTTTACAGGCACTGGTGAAGATTGAAGCTATGACATGGGGCGCTGCTACAGGTGTATACCTACTTGCATATGTTCCACTATTCCCTATAGCCATGATTGGGGGCATAGTGACACAGATGTTGATAAATAAAAATGACAGGTATCAGACATTGGACACCGAGCTTATAAACAGGCTCCAAGGCCTCGCGCTAGACATACTTATAGTCAGTGCGCTTGCTACGCTTCAGCTCTCTGTCATAAAAGACAATATAGTTCCTTTCCTTGTACTCAGTATTGGAGGTACTCTTTGGACTGTGTTCGCATTTCTTTTCCTCGCTCCAAGAATACTTTCGCTCTACTGGTTTGAAAGAGGAATAGGGGATTTTGGACAGTCTATGGGTGTCACTGCTACTGGACTTATGCTTATGAGGATAACTGATCCTGAAAACAAGACTCCTGCACTTGAAAGCTTTGGTTACAAGCAGCTTTTGTTTGAGCCTTTCGCTGGTGGAGGTATTTTTACAGCGGCGTCAATACCCCTCATATACCAGTTCGGATCTGTAAATATCCTCATACTTACGTCAGTCATACTTTTGGCTCTTTTGATATTTGGATTTACCTACTTCAAAAAATTAAATTAAAAAAACAGCTGAAGCTTCTAAACTAGAAGTTTCAGCTGTTTTGCTTTTAAGGATTCTCTTAAGAAACTGTGCGGAATACAAGGAATGCCGTGTAGACAACATATCCCAGGACCATTATCCCGCCCTCTGCTCTGCTTAGTCTCTTCCCAGTGTACATAAGAGGTATCAACAGCACCGCCGAAGCTAGCAGTATCCATATGTCCACAAAGTTCTCTCTAGCTATAGTCACAGGGGCTATGGCGCTTGAAATACCTAGTACAAACAGCGCGTTGAATATATTGGACCCTATTATGTTTCCGACTGCAATGTCATTCTCACCTTTTCTCGATGCCACTACAGAAGTTATAAGCTCTGGAAGGGAAGTTCCCACAGCGACCACAGTGAGGCCTATAAGCGTCTCCGAAAGTCCCAGCGACTCCGCTATAGAGATGGCGTGCTTCACAGCTAGATCCGCTCCAAATATGACTGCTCCCAGCCCTCCCAGTGTAAACAGCACGCTCTTGCCTACTCCAAGCAGCTTTATGTCGTCCTCTGGATACTCCTCTTTTCCAAGTATCGATATCTCAATCATTGAATAGAGGTAGATGGCAAAGAAAAGAAGGAGCAAGAACCCTTCAGTCCTCAAAATCACACTGCCGTCTGATCCGTCCAGCAAACTGTCCATAGCCATTACCATCATGGCTACAGTTGTCAGAATTACAAATGGAACTTCCTTGAATATAGTCTTCAGCCTTATGTTTATAGGCGATATGAGAGCTGAAATCCCCAGTATCAGCAGCACATTGACTATATTAGAGCCCACTACATTCCCGAACACTATTCCATTAGATCCCTTCAGTGATCCGCTCACGCTTACTGCAAGCTCAGGTGCGCTTGTTCCAAAAGCCACAAGTGTAAGCCCTATGACCATGCTCGGTATGTTGAATCTCTTGGCTATAGAAGAGGACCCTTCCACAAAGAAGTCCGCTCCCTTTACCAGTATTGCGAAACCAAAAATCAAAAGCACAAAGTTCATAATATTCCTCCACAGTCAGAATTATTCCATTTCTACACATCAATTCTATTGATGGAGTCTCCATAAGTCAAGGCTTATTAGCCTTCAAGTATCCTCATGAACTCTTCTCCTGTTATGGTCTCTTTCTCTATCAAATACCTGGATAGCTCGTTTAGCTTGTCCATATTCTCTTTTAGTATATTTATGGCCTTTTCATGAGCGCTCTTTATTATATCTAGAACTTCTTCGTCCACTCTTGAGGACGTTTCAGATGAGCAGGAAAGCGAGGCATCTCCTCCAAGGTACTGATTTGTAACTGTCTCAAGTCCCATCATATCGAAATTTTTGCTCATTCCAAGCCTTGTGACCATCATCCTGGCCATCTTTGTAGCTTGCTCTATGTCGTTTGAAGCTCCAGATGTGCAAGTCCCAAATACAAGCTCCTCGGCAGCACGCCCTCCTGTATAGGTGGCTATCTTGTTGAAAGCCTCCTCTTTCGTCATAAGCACGCTTTCAGCCTCGGAAATCTGCATAGTGTAGCCGAGAGCCCCTGATGTACGTGGAACTATGGTTATCTTGTGTACAGGAGCTGATTCCGTCTGCTTGGCGGCCACTATGGCATGTCCTATCTCGTGGTAGGCTATCATCTGCTTCTCTTTAGGAGATATGACTGCTCCCTTTCTCTGGTATCCTGCTATTACAATTTCCACCGACTCCTCTAGGTCAGTCTGGATTACATAGTTCCTTCCGAACTTCACAGCCCGAAGCGCCGCCTCATTGACTATATTGGCAAGCTCCGCCCCTGAAGCCCCCGAGGTTGCTCTGGCTATGGCATTGAAGTCTATATTGCTGTCTAGCTTTACTTTCTTGGAGTGCACTTTCAGGATTGCCTCTCTCCCCGAGAGGTCAGGAAGCTCGACTGGGACTCTTCTGTCAAATCTCCCCGGCCTGAGAAGCGCTTTGTCTAGCGACTCAGGCCTGTTTGTAGCCGCGAGTATCACGACTCCTTTTTCTCCACTGAAGCCGTCCATCTCTGTAAGCAGCTGATTCAGAGTCTGCTCTCTTTCGTCGTTTCCTGAAAACCCTCCACTGTCACGCTTCTTTCCTATAGTGTCTATCTCGTCTATAAAGATGATACACGGAGCCTTTTCCTGTGCCTGCTTGAATAGGTCTCTCACTCTGGCGGCCCCCATGCCGACAAACATCTCTACAAACTCAGATCCAGATATAGAGAAAAACGGCACCTTGGCCTCTCCAGCCACAGCCTTGGCCAGAAGAGTCTTTCCTGTTCCAGGAGGCCCTACAAGCAACGCGCCTTTAGGCATTACAGCCCCTATGTCTTTGTACTTTTCTGGATTGTTCAAAAAGTCCACTATCTCCGTAAGCGCTTCCTTAGCCTCATCCTGTCCTGCGACATCTGCGAAAGTCTTTCCTGTTTTAGTCTCGACGTATACTTTGGCGTTGCTGTTACCTATGTTCATCATGCCGCCCATATTTCCGCCCATCTTCTTTCTGACCGACCTCATGAACAGCTGGCCTAGCGCTACAAATATAAGTATCGGGAAAAGCCAGGTCAGTACAAAGTTGGTCAGTGGCGAGTTCTCCTTTGGTATCACTTTTGAAAACTCCACGTCGCTTTCATACAGCCTGTCCACAAGCTCAGGGTCGTCCATTATGCCTGTGACGTATATAGCTTCTTTTCCATCTTCATCTAGTGCACTGTAAGCTATCTGCTTCTCCCCTATCTCTACAGTCTTTACATCTCCCGCCTCAACTTTTGCGAGAAAAGTTCCGTAGTCCACCTGCACTATATTTCTCTGCTCGAATATCGGGAACACAAAAGCATTCAACAGCATTACGACTGCCATAATAATGGCATAGTAGTAGATTATAGGCCTTTTAGGACTCTTGTCTTTATTCAAATTTCTCAGCTCCTATCTATTGGTCTTCTCCTTATTCTAAATCCTCATTGTAAACTGAATGTAAATTTTCACTCGTTTTTAGGAAGTCTGACTATGAATTCACTTCCCTTTCCTATCTGGCTTTTGACGGATATTCGCCCACCGCACAGCTCCACTACACGCTTCACAAGGGAAAGCCCCAGTCCGTTCCCCTCTGACTTTCTAGACGAGTCCCCTTGATAGAACTTTTCAAATATATGAACCCTCGTTTTGTCGTCCATACCAATGCCCTCGTCTTTTATATTCACTTTCACATCCGACATCTCCTCTGCGCATCTTATAGAAATCGAACTGTTGGGCTCGCTGAACTTGATGGCGTTTGAAATTATGTTTGTCCATACATAAGACAACATCTCCTCGTTCCCAAAATACTTCAAAGGATCTAGGTCGAGCTCAAAATCTATATTTTTCTCTTCCCACTGCTGCTGTAACAACAGTATGCAACTCCTTATCTGCTCGTCTAGAAAAAAATCCTCTTTCCCAGTTATTATCTCTTGGTTTTCAAGCTTTGTAAGCAGGAGTATGTTTGAAGACATATTCGTCAACCTCTCGGCTTCACTGACTATTATCTCTGCATATTCCTTTCTCTGTTCATCTGTTAGGTCGCTGTTTTGAAGCTGCTTTGCAAAGCCCCTAATAGAGGCTATTGGCGTCTTGAGTTCGTGGGAGAAGTTGTTTATAAAATCCCGATGGAACATGCCTATGCCCTTTAGCTCTCTTGTCATGTAGTTGAAGCTCTTCACTAGCTCTCCTATTTCATTGTCTTTATCTAGTTCCTCTACCTCTACTTCAAAATTACCCCTTGCCACCTCTCTAGTTGCCTCTATCAGCTCATTTAGAGGCTTAAGCACTTTTCGGCTCAGTGCCAGCGCCAGAGTCGTACCTATGACTATACTGACTCCAAGCGAAACTAAGGATAGCACAGTCGGAGCCATCCTTATGTCTGAAATCAGCTCGTATCTGTAGAGCAGATGTATTATAAGACCTGTAGATGCAGCTGAACAGGCCATGATCAAAAATACAAATACCACAAGCGCTAAATTCAAAGTCCTTCTATTCATGATTTGCCACCGCCTTGTAGCCAAGCCCCCTCACTGTCACTATTTCAAAGTCGTCATTTCCCTTTAGCCTGTCCCTTATTCTGTTTATATGGACGTCTACAGTTCTTCCGTCTGTATCCGTATCTGGGCCCCATATCTCGTCCATAAGCTGGCGTCTGGTGAAAATCTTGCCTCTATAGGAAAGCAGCTTGAAAAGTATCAAAAACTCCTTCTGGGGTAGCTCCTGAGATTCTCCATCCACGCTCACAGTCATGGAGTTGTAGTCAAGCTTTGTACTGCCTATGGTGAGCTGATGATCACTTGTGGCCTTGTACCTCCTTAAAAGAGCAGCTATCCTGAGCAGCATCTCCTCTTCATCTACAGGCTTCACCATATAGTCGTCTGTTCCGCTCAAGAAACCTCTTTTCTTGTCTTCAAGCGACTCTTTGGCTGTGACCATGAGTATAGGGATTTCATATCCATGCTCTCTAAGCGTATAGGTAAGCTCATATCCGTCTATATTCGGCATCATCACATCTAGAACTATCAAGTCTATGTGAAGCCTGTCTAAAAGCTCAAGAGCCTCTGCCCCATCACTTGCCGAAATTGCTCTGTATCCGCTTCTCTCCAACACTGTCTCCATAAGCTTTCTGGTGTTCTTGTCGTCTTCCACAACCATTATTTTGAACAAATTTATCCCCCTCTCAGCTTTCTTCTATTTTCTATAGATATCTACCCAGTTTATATTTAGTTCATATTCCTATTATATATTTTATACACCTCAAAAAGAAAGGAGATGAACGACTTGCTTCAATTAAAAAATATATCTAAAAGCTATACTACAGGGGACTTCACCCAAATCGTCCTCGACAACATCAGCCTCAACTTCAGGCAAAGCGAGTTTGTAGCTATTCTAGGACAGAGCGGCTCGGGCAAGACAACCTGCCTTAATATAGTGGGAGGTCTCGACCACTACGACAGCGGGGACCTTGTTATAAACGAAAAGTCTACAAAGAGTTTCAAAGACTCCGACTGGGATGCCTACAGAAACAACAGTGTCGGCTTTATTTTCCAGAGCTACAACCTCATAAACCACCTCAGCATAATGGACAATGTAGAGCTTGGAATGACGCTCAGCGGAGTATCCTCCGAGGAAAAACACAGAAAAGCATTAGAGGTGCTAGACCGTGTAGGCCTTAAAGACCATATCCATAAAAAGCCCAATCAGCTCTCGGGAGGACAGATGCAGAGAGTTGCCATAGCCCGCGCCCTTGCAAATGACCCAGATATAATACTGGCTGACGAACCCACTGGCGCTCTAGATACACGTACAAGTGAACAGATAATGGAGCTTATAAAGGAAATAGCTGACGACAAGCTTGTTATAATGGTAACTCATAACCCAGAGCTTGCTGAAAAATACGCAGACCGTATAGTCAACTTCCAAGACGGAGTGATAGCAGGAGACAGCAACCCATACGATGCAATCTCCAAAGAGTCTGAGTACAGCCTTAAAAAGACAAGCATGAGCTTCTTTACAGCCCTAAAGCTCTCAGGCCGAAATATAGCCACCAAGAAATGGAGGACACTGCTTACAGCCTTTGCATCCAGTATAGGAATAGTGGGAATTGCGCTGATACTCAGCCTTTCTTCCGGATTCCAGATTCAAATAGATAAATTCCAGGAAGACGCGCTTTCGGAGTTCCCCATAATCATATCTCAAAACGCCATGAAAACAGATCAGGAAAGCCTAAAGGAAATGCGCGGCGAGTTGAGCGGAAAAAAAGAGTTCGAGGACTCTGAGAGGGTATATCCTTACGATCCATCCGAAAACGAATTGATCCATAAGAACAATATCACAGACGAATACCTTGAATATATAAACAAAATGGACCCCGATGTACTAAACAGCATAGGATATACAAGGCTGACTGGAATGAATCTTCTCAGGAAAGACGGTGAAAAGACTTTTCCTGTATCGCTCTCTATGGGAACCAATACAGCTGGCAACTCCTCTCAGCAGATGGGAGATATGTCGAGCATGAGCAGTGCCGGGCTCTCTTCCTATCCAGAGACTTTAGACGAGAGCTCGCAGTCATACCTTGAAAAAAACTATGATATACTGAGTGGAGTGTATCCAGCTGACGAAACAGACTTGGTGCTGGTTGTGGACAATAAAAATCGAGTAGGAGAATCTGCTTTAGAAAGTTTAGGTTTTGATACTTCGAAAGATTCCTTAAACTTCGAGGATATAGTAGGAACTAAGTTCAAACTTGTTTCAAACAACGACTACTATCAGAGAACTCCTCTTGGAAACTTCATCCCTAAAACAGACTATGAGAGCATGTATGACTCCCCTGACAGTGTAGAGCTTGAAGTCTCAGGGATTGTACGCCTTAAAGAGGATGTGGATATAGGTACGCTTGGAACAGGACTCGCCTACAGCGATTCGCTTGTGCAGCGGGTTATAGACAATTCCAATGACTCTGAGATAGTCTTGGCTCAGCGTAGCTCTGACAAAAATGTCATCACTATGGAAAACATAGATGAGGATACGAAAAAAAGCCTTATCTCTTATCTTGGTGGCGACTCTACTCCGTTTGTAGTCTATCTTTATCCGTCAGACTTTGAGTCCAAGGACGAGATAATCTCCTACCTCGACAGCTATAATGAAGGCAGACCCGACAAAGACATGGTGCTCTACTCAGACCTTGCAAGCTCTATAACCGAGATGACAGGCGGAATAATGGATGCAATAACGCTTGTGCTTGTAGCCTTCGCAGCGATATCGCTGGTGGTTTCGCTTATAATGATAGGCATAATCACCTATATATCTGTCCTGGAGAGAACAAAAGAGATAGGCGTACTGCGTGCTCTTGGCGCTAGAAAAAAAGACATAACGCGAGTCTTCAACGCAGAGACCTTTATAATAGGGACTTGTTCAGGCCTGCTTGGAATAAGCATTGCATACCTTCTCACTCTGCCTATAAACATATTCATAGAGAATATGGCAGATTTAGAAAGTGTAGCTAGACTCAATCCACTTCACGCTATTCTACTCGTTGCAATAAGTGTTATACTGACTCTGATCGGCGGAGCCATCCCGGCAAAAATAGCTGCTAAAAAAGACCCCGTCGAGGCTCTAAGGTCCGAATAATTCGTATAGGAGGTTTTTAACTTGAATGCAACAGCTCTCTTAATTGCTATAGTCTTTTTTGTGATCGGATTCATTGGGACAGTGCTCCCAATGCTTCCTGGTCCTATTCTTGTATACGGTGGCATGGTGCTATATGGCTTTATGACAGACTTCCAGTCACTAGACGTTCTCTTCTTTGTGGTCCAAGGTGTCGTTCTGCTCTTGATATTTGCAAGCGACTATGTTTCCTCTGCAGCCGGTGCAAGGTTTTTCGGCGGAAGTCCAAAATCTTCGGTAGGGGCTGTGCTGGGAACTCTAGTTGCAGTTCTATTTCTAGGTCCCTTGGGAATAATAATCGGACCGCTTGCAGGAGCTTCAATTGTGCACTTTCTACAAACAGGTGATTTTAAAGGTGCTTTGAGAGCAGGATTTGGAACTTTTTTAGGCACCCTGGGAGGCACTATTTTCAAGCTTTTTGCAGAAATCGTCATGGTGATTTATTTCTTTGTTACAATACTTCTTTAGCTCAATCTTATTGCAAGATTTGTTTATTAATGATATGTTGTTTTGTGTATATGTGCTTTAACTTATTTTGCTTTCCCACTTCTCCTGTAGTTTCTAATGCAATTTTCATTAGATTTGTTTCCTAGTCATACGTTCAAACCGTTTTTTGATAAGCTTTAAAAAACAGGCCATATACTGTTATAGTGGCTTGTTCGCTTGCGGAAAACGTTTATTATATATCAATATTAAAGGAGGGTTTTTTTGAGTACAAATTTAGAAACAAAGTCAAAATCAGCATTTGAATTCTATGGCAAGCCTGAATTCAGCACTGCGCTGCCACTAGCTATTCAGCATATCCTGGCCATGATAATAGGAAATATAACTCCTGCTCTAATAGTTGCTGGAGTTGCAAACGGTCTTGCAGCTGAAAGAGGTGTGGAATCTCTTGGAGGAGATCCTACAGTCCTAGTTCAGAGCGCACTTTTCATAGCAGGTATAGCAACACTTGTTCAGCTTTTTCCCATAACGATAATAGGGTCTAGACTCCCTGTAATAATGGGTGTCAGCTTTGGATATATTCCAACGCTTACTGCGGTAGGCGCGCAATACGGTCTTCCTGGGATTCTTGGAGCTCAGGTTGTTTCAGCCGTGGTTGGTATTGTGGTAGGTCTTTTCATAAAGAGACTTAGAAAATACTTCCCACCTATAGTCGCTGGAACTGTTGTTCTCAGCATAGGGCTTTCGCTCTACTCTACAGCTGTAAGCTATATAGGAGGAGGCGCTGCTCTGAAAGGCACTCCTGAGTTTGGATCTCCTAAATACCTTGTAGTTGGAGGCCTTACATTAGTTACGGTCCTACTTATAGGTCAGTTCGGAAAAGGTATGCTAAAGCTCTCTTCTATCCTTGTCGGAATAGCGGTAGGATATATTGCAGCCCTAGCATTCGGAATGGTTGACTTCGCGGCTATAGGCCAAAAAGGATGGTTCGCCCTTCCTGCTGTGGGACAGTTCAAGATGGAGTTCCACATCCCGGCTATAATTTCTATGTCTATAATCTTTATCGTCAACTCTGTTCAGGCAGTAGGTGATTTTTCAGCCACTACTATGGGTGGATTTAACCGTGAAGTTACAGATGAAGAGCTTCAAGGTGGAATAGTTGGTTGTAACGTAAGTTCTATGGTCGGAGCTTTCTTTGGAGGACTTCCTATAGCTACTTATAGCCAGAATGTCGGAATGGTCTGTACAACTAAGGTAGTAAGCAGATTTGTTTTTGCAATGGCTGGAATCATAGTTCTTATAGCAGGATTCGTGCCTAAGTTCGGTGCACTTATGACTACAATACCTCAAGCTGTTATAGGTGGTGCTACTATAGGGGTTTTCGCCAGCATAACTATGTCTGGAATAAAGCTTGTTATACAAGAGGAGCTTTCCTACAGAAATACAACTATAGTCGGACTTGCACTGGCTTTGGGAATGGGTATAACTTCTACTCCTGAGATACTTGCAAGCTACCCTGACTGGGTTGGCATGATATTTGGAAGCTCTCCTGTAGTAATAGCTACTTTGGTGGCTTTCACTCTCAACATAATCATACCTCAGAAATCACTTGCTGAAGAGCAGCGTGAAAGAGATGAAATGGAAGCTGAGAAAAACTCTGCGCAGTTGAAGGAAAGTCTTAGCTCGTAGATTTTAAAACTAAAATCATCTTCACTTTTGTTTAGAGGCTTTTCCGAGGGGTATACTATGAGAAACATAGTTCAGGGAGGGATTGTCATGAGTAATTTGAAATTTGAATTCGGAGACGATGTCAAGGAGTACCTAAAATACGAGGTGAGCGATACGCTTACAATAATTCGAGAGCCTCAGCAGAGCGAGTATGCTGTACAGTGTGAGTTTATCACAAGCACTACTCCTCCAAAAGAAGGTGATGGGGACTTCGAAAAGTTTGTTCAAGACGGTATAACTTTCCATGTTTCTAAGAAAAACATAGACCTTTCGGAAGTAAGCGCCATAAAGCTTAAAGTAAGTGAATACGAAAGCGACCTTGCAGGAAGAAACATCGATGTAGAGCTCGTAAAGTAGGTTTTGGCCTGTAAACTTCGGTTTGCGGGCCTTTTAATTTTACATAGAAAGGCGGTTTTGACATGGACAACATTATAATAATGGGAGCGGCAGGTAGGGATTTCCACAATTTCAACACCTATTTCAGGGATAACCCAGACTACAGAGTTGTCGCTTTTACAGCGAACCAGATACCGGGAATAGAAAACAGGACTTATCCCTCTTCTCTATGTGGCAAAATGTACCCAGAGGGTATACCTATACTGCATGAATGCAATTTGTCTGAGATTATAGAGCAATACAATGTAGACCAGGTGGTGTTTTCATACAGCGACATCTCGCACGAGGATGTAATGCACAAGGCTTCTCTAGTTCTCTCTTGCGGAGCGGATTTCAGGCTTCTTGGCCCTGAAAACACCATGATAGCGTCCTCGCTTCCTGTGATTGCGGTTACAGGAGTGCGCACAGGCACTGGAAAAAGCCAGACTTCCAAGTACATATGCCAGATGCTTATCGCCTTAGGCAAGAAAGTCTCGGTGATAAGGCACCCTATGCCCTATGGGGACCTTGAAAAGCAAGCTGTTCAAAAATTTTCAACCTACAAAGACCTCCGTATTCACAACTGCACCATAGAGGAGCGGGAGGAGTACGAGCCCTATATAGAGCTTGGAATGAGCGTATACGCCGGAATCGACTACGAAAAGATACTTCGTAAAGCAGAGCTTGAATCTGATGTGATTGTATGGGACGGAGGAAACAACGACCTCCCCTTCTACTTTCCAGACCTCCACATAGTTGTAGCCGATCCGCATAGACCAGGCGACGAGCAGAAGTTCCATCCAGGCGAAGCCAATCTGAGGATGGCTGATGCGGTCATCATAAACAAGGTGGATTCGGCAGCTGACGGCGATGTGGAAGCTGTAAGAGCCTCTGTCCTGTCCTTAAACCCCGATGTAGAGTTAGTGCTTGCCAACTCAATCATCTCAGTTGAAGACGGAGAAGTGCTTAGAGAGAAAAGTGTACTTGTAGTCGAAGACGGCCCCACCCTTACACACGGAAATATGCCCTACGGTGCAGGATTTCTTGCCGCAAAGATGTATGGAGGAGTTCCTGTAGACCCCAGAGTCTATGCCACTGGAAGCATAGCTGACACTTTCCAGAAGTGGAGCCATTTAGAGAGCGTGCTTCCAGCCATGGGGTACAGCGAAGGCCAGATAAATGATTTGGAAAAGACTATAAACAACACCCCTGCCGATTTAGTGCTTATAGGTACACCTATAGACCTCGCCAGGTTTATAGATATAAAAAAGCCTACTTTAAGAGCTAGGTATGTACTGCAAGAGGTCCAACCTCTGCTTGAAGACATAGTAAAGAGAGTCCTGTAGTTAAATACAGGGCTCTCTTTCTAGTTGAAATCGTCTTCAGGATTGTCTCGCCTAAGCTCCTCTGCGCATATCTTTCCGCTCTCCAACACTATCGGAACGCCGGCTCCTGGATGTACGCTCGACCCTGCAAAGTACAGATTCTCGCAGCTCTTGCATTTAGCCTGTGGCCTCCAGTGGTTGCTCTGGCGAAGTGTCGGCTGAAGCCCGAAGGTCGCTCCGTTGTATGCGTTGAACTTGCTCTCAAAATCCTTTGGAGTCATCATTGTCTCTGTCACTATTTCATTTCTGACGTTTTCACAACCTGGAAGCTTCTCTATCTTCTGAAGAGCCTTCTCTCTGTACTTGGCTATGATTTCATCGTTGTACTCGTACTTTGCTGTTGAAAGCTCTGAAGTCGGCATCAGTACGTAGAACGCATCCTTGCCCTCTGGGGCCATCTCCTCGTCTCCCCTAGAAGGTATGCTCAGGTATATTGAGGCGTCCTCTATATACTCTCCACTGAATATCTGGGTGAGGTTCTTATCCAAATCCTCTGAGACTACAAAAGTATGTGTCTCCACACCCTCGTACTTCTTGTCCATTCCCCAGTAGAATATAAGGCATGAGCAGGAGTAGTCCATGCTGTCCAACTTGCGGTCTGTGTACTTGCCCTTGCTCTTCTCATCTTTCACCAAGTTCTTCATAGTGTAAGGGAAATCGGCATTTGAAACCACATAGTCCGATTCAAATATCTCGCCATCTACCTTAACTCCCTTTGCCTTGCCGCCTTCTATAAATATCTCCTCTACCTCTGAGCTGTATCGAATCGTTCCACCCAGCTCTTCAAGCAGCTTCGCCATGCCCTGAGCCATGCTGTGCATACCGCCTTTTAGAAACCATACGCCGTACATAATCTCTATCATCGGGATTATATTGTAGAGCGAAGGCCCGTTTTGAGGGGATACCCCTATGTATAGAGTCTGGAAAGCCAGCATCTGCTGTATATCCTTGTCCGGTATATACTTCGCCATCATATTGTTGGCGCTGTCGAAGGTCTTTAGCTTCATGGCCTGTCTTATCATAAAGGGATTGTATATATCTTTCCAGCTCCTGAAAGGCCTTGTGATAAAATGCTTTTCAGCTACTAGATATCTCTTGTAGATCTCGGCAAGGTACTGCTGAAAACCCAGCATAGTCTCCGGTCCCTTCTCTTTCATCATCTCCCCCAGCTTCACAAGGTCCGAGCTCACATCGTACCTTGGATACTCTGGCCTGTTGAAGTAGACAGAGTACATCGGCTCTAGCCTCTTCATCTTTATGTAGTCCTCTGGATCTCTTCCAGCGTCTCTGTATACATCTTCATATATCTTAGGCATCATTACAAGGGTAGGTCCCACGTCGAAAGTGTATCCATCCTGCTTTATCTGATTCATCTTCCCCCCCGGGATTCCGTTTTTTTCAAACAGCTCTACCTTATAGCCTTTCGATTGAAGCCTAACGGCTGTGGCAAGCCCGGCTACTCCAGCTCCTATAACTATTACTTTCTTCATTCCCATCATTCCTCGTTTCTAATTTCGTCTATACCCTAATTCTACCCTTTTTTCTCTGAATCAAAGCAAAATAAAACAGAGAAACTCTTTGAATGGCTTCTCTGCTCTTTCGCTCTATTTGCTTTATTGTGAAAGTTGATATTTGTATACAAGGTCCATTCCGCCTGGTCTCTCTGCCATCATGTACTTCATTATATTCACTCTTACAGGCTGGTTTCTAAGGTTAAACTCCAGCTGTTTTACAGATTCCATATAACTTTTCACAATGTCTCTATCATCCATTGATATTTCTTCTTGCACATCACACGGAAGTGCTATTATAGCGTAAGGGTTTCAACTGGTGCAAGCCTGTGCTATCCTATTCTCCAATGACCTAGTTATGCTTTCTATAAGCTCTTGTTCTATATTTCCACTTTTTCCGAACAAATCAATCACCTCTATGTTTTATTATATTTATATATTGCGATATAACGTTATATAGGTCAAGCTTTTTCTAAAAATAATAAAGAGGCCTTTCGGCCCCCTATATTTTCGAAAAATCACTGTGTATCTTTCCGTCTTTTATCTCTATTATCCTGTCCGTCTTTTCGGCTATTCTCCTGTCATGCGTTATGACCAGGAAAGTCGTGTCAAAGTCTTTGTTCACCTTACGGAGCAGCTCGTAGACCGTTTCGCTTGTGTCGGAGTCTAGGTTTCCTGTCGGCTCGTCTGCAAGCACTATCTTGGGGCTGTTTATAAGCGACCTGGCTATCGCAGTTCTCTGCTGCTGCCCTCCCGACATGCTTCCAGCCATGTTGTTCTTTACGTTTGAAAGCCCTACTATGTCCATAAGCTCGTTGGCCCTCGCCTCAAGCTTCTTGTCTACTCTGCCACTCTTTATATAGTGTGGCATAAGCACATTTTCTATGGCTGTAAACTCCGGAAGCAAATAGTGGAACTGAAATATAAAGCCTATAGTGCTGTTTCTAAGCTCAGCCAGCTCGTTGTTGCTGAGATCAGATACGGCCTTACCCTCTATATATACCTCCCCTGAAGTAGCTCTGTCCAGTGTTCCAAGTATATTTAGAAGCGTACTCTTCCCGCTTCCCGACTGCCCTATTATCCCATTGAAAGTACCTTGCTTTACGCTGAGGTCTATGTCATACAGAACCTGAGTCTTTATCTCCTCGCCGTATATCTTGCTGACCTTTTCTAATTTAACTATGCTATCCATTCCTGATCACCTCTATTGGGGAAAGATTTTTCGACTTTATAGCCGGTATAACCGACGCAATTGTAGCGGACACCACGGCCACAAGCCCCGACACAGCTATAAATAGAGGATCTATATATATAGGCACCACAGGAGTCCCATCTGCATTCAAGGCAAACTTGGTGAACACGAAGAGAAGCCCTATTCCAAATACTATGCCTAGAATCCCTCCGAATATGCCCAGTATAAAGCCCTGCATCAAGAAAACCAGGCTTGCAGTGCTGTCTTTTATGCCCATGGCCTTCAGTATTCCTATCTGTCTGGACTTCTGCATCACAGTTATGGCCAGTACGCTTGATATCCCAAGCACAACCGAGATTATTACAAACACCTGTATCATAAGGCTTGAAGTGCTCTGACCCGAAAGCCCGCTGAGCAGCTGCTCATTCGAGGCTTTCCAGTCCCTGTACCTCAGGTCGTCTCTCGCTATTTCGGACTCAAGCTCAAGCGCTATTGCGTCGGCGCTGAAAGGCTCCTCTACTTGCATCTCTATGGAGCTCACTTCATCTTCTTTAAACCCGAATATCTCTTTGGCCTTCTCTATGTCTCCAACCACCCATGATTCATTCAGAGCCGCCACTTTAAGGTCTATAAAACCAGATACTTTCAGCTCTGTAGACTCAGCTTCCGGCGCTGTCACCTTCACGGTATCGCCTATCTCTATTCCGTTTTCCTCTGCTATGGCAAGTCCTAGAAGCACTTCGTCACCGCTTGGCATCTTGCTTCCCTCTGTAAGTGAATCTTCAAAAGCGTAAATGCCCTCGGCCCTTTCAAAGTCGAACCCTCTGAAAAGCACCTGTATAAACTCGTCACTAAAGGAGATAAAGGCTCCGCTACTTATGTTCGGTGAGACCTCTGTTATTCTGCTTTCCTCCTTCAGCACCTCCTCGATATCTCCGTAGCTTTCCACAGACTCACTCTTCTCTCTGTTGGATATAGTGATATGAGAGGCATTTCCTATAGTGCTGTCTAGAAGATCTATCTGAAGTCCCTCTATAAGTGAGCCAATGAATATAAGCACAGCTATCCCTATGCCTATCCCTAGCGATATAAGAGCAGTCTGTCCCTTACTCTTTGCTAAAAATCTAGTCGCTATCTTGAATGCCAGATTCATAGAATCGCCTCCTTTATCTTCGCCAAGTCGCTGTAGGAATTGGCGAAGTAGTCTGGCTTCACATGCTCTTTAGCTCCCTCTGTATTGGCGACAGCGTATCCTCCCACCACAACAGTGAGCTTATCCGACTTTCCGCCAAAGACAAGCTCTTTTAGAGCATCTATTACCTCCTGCACCTTGACCAAGTTGTAGAAATTACTTACACTTATGCACACCAGTGCTGGCTTCAATTCTATCACAGCGTCTACAGCCTCTTCAGCAGGCGTATTTGCCCCTATGAAGTACGAGTCGAACCCTAGTAGCGTCAGAAAGTCTGTAGTCATCCTGGCTCCCAATTCGTGGTATTCCTCCTCGATGCAGAAAATCATAGCCCTTGGACTGCCACTGTGGACTGTGTCTTTTTTGACTATATATGGATATGAAAGCTCTATGGCCATCCTTACAGTACCGCTTCTCATATGCTCGTCCCATATCCTTATCTTCTGCTCTTCATTGTTTCCAGATATAGACGAAAGCGAGGGAGCCAGCACACCTTCGTAGAGCTCCACTACGCTCAGTGCTCCACTCTCTAAACTTTCTAAAACCAGCTTAGCGCAACCAGTCTTATCTCTTGAAAGCATCTTCTTTTGAAACTCTTCTCTTATTTTCGAAACGCTCAAAAAATCATCTCCTCTCTATGCTGTAATTGACTTATACCCCGCAAAAACTCTATTAGATTTCAATCCTCTTTAAAGCTGCATACTTCAGCTCTTCTAGTCCATACATTTTGTAAAGTTCATATGATGAGTAAGCCAGCTTTACTGCATGGACATCAGAAGCTTTAGAGCCTTTGCAGATTATCTCGTCCCAGGTTTTAGACGATATTTCCATGTCGCTTACTCCGTCCTCAAGTCCGCCGTCAGCCTTGAGGTATGAAGCTATGCAAGCTGTCATTATGTCCACAGCTTTGGAAAAGTCCCTATAGTAGCTCTTCAGCACTGTAAGTGCGTGTATCCCCGTTATGCAGTGTAATGCCACTATGCTCCCCGTGCTTATGTAGTTGGATGTCGCAATCTTCAGCAAAGACTTTATTTTTTCTTCCTGGCTGCTTTCCGCTGCAAGTCCAAGCTCCAAATAGTCTGAGTCCTGTGTATTCCCTGTGAATACATCAGCCTTCTTGTATGCCGTTATATAGTAGGCCAGCGATCTTCGAATCTCTCTAATCATCTCCCTGTCCATCTCATACCCTTCCACCGAGTATGCCAACCTTATAAGTACATGGAAAAGCCCTGAGGACATCCCCGTATCATATCTATTCAGGATATCCTTGATAAATTCATCCTTTTTACAGTCATCTACTCTACTTTCAAACAGTTCCAAGCAGGACTCGTACAGCTCTCTTTTTCCCACGCATTCCTCTAAAGTGTCTACCTTGTGATACTCCGGCTTGACCCTGTCTATTCTGTACATAGATAAGAACAGCTCCGAGTAGTCCTCGACCTTTTTCAAATCTCCAGTCATCTTATAGATTGCAAGCTGTCCCATGGGCAAATGGTTCACAAAGCCGCCCATATAGGGGGAATATTTTTCTCCGTATTCATTTACGATGTTTCCTATCGACATGACAACCACCTCTCTATATAGTGATGTTTAAGCGTACTATGTTAGCTTGGGATAGTACTTGCACCTTTCTTTTCTGCAGCCATGAGGATGCCTTTCGCTATCGCTGCAAGCAATCTCGCATTCGCAAGGAAGTTCGATTTTTAAATATTCTTTCGCCAAAATGCAGCTTTCCGACAGTGCTGTATACACGAAGTTTTTACAGCAGCATGGCCCTGCCTCGTTGGCAATTGCCTCTATTATTTTAGATACGACTTTCATCGTGGTGGCTGTTTCTCTGTCTTTAGGACAAGCCGCCCCCAAAATAACGCTGAACGAAGCCCCTATAGCAGGCGCTATCCCGCATACACCTGTAAGCCCGCAGTATGCTCCAATAGCTTGTCTTCTAGTCCTGTTTAAGGCCTCTCTTATCTGCTCGTCGCTTACGCTTATCGTTCCATTGTTCTTTATCGCAACAAGAAACGATCCTGCAGCAATCCAGGCATGCTCACACCCCAACATGGGAACATGCGACTCAGCTACAATCTTTTCAGCTATGATCAATGGATTTTCGCCTTTTGAAGAAAATATCAATTCCAGTACAGTTTTGAAGTCGTTTTCTCCGTGACAACTGTCGCAGACATAATGCCCTTTTTCGCAGTACACATATCCTGTTTCTATTTTCCCGCACTCTACACACTCAAATTCCTGTCCTATCTCTAAATACTCCAGCTTATTCCCACAGATAAGACAGTTTTCTGCACTTTGTCCCTGGTGCTGACCAGCACTATTTTCTTCAGGCCCTCAACAGCTGCCAACCTTATTTATAATTTCATTAGACATATAGTTACCCCCGCACGGTCTCTTTATCACATTTACTTTCACATCTATCACACATTCCGTAGCTGCACTCTGTTTCCCCAATTCCAAATATTGCAGCCACTGTCTTTAGGGGAATGAACTGACTGCTGCTGTTTATGCTGATCGAATTTGACTCATCGCTTAGCAGCTCATATATAGTTTTCTGGTTTGAAATATCAAAGTCGCCTTGGGAAGGGTATATTTCAGCCGATATGTGAAGCATACCTATCTCTCTAGATATAGATTCTTTGATCCTCTCTTTTACGAAGTCCAGCGCCACTATGCCTATCTTGTCCAATATCATGGCTCTTATCATCTCGGCACTGCTTGAGTGCTCGGCTATTTTCTTCTCTATCTTCTGTCCTACAGTGTAGAGTACAGCATAAACTGAGCTCGAGCCAGCAAGCTCCTCTGCCGCATAGCCGCTTTCAATCACTGCTCCGCCTTCTATCAAGACAGCTTTCTCTTTCGTCTCCACTATCTTAAGCCTTCTGTACAAAACTTCTATCTCCAGCAAATCCTCCGCCTTTTCAAGCTCCTCTTCTAGCTTTTTTAGAATTATCGAAGGGGGCTTTTTGGAACCATACCCCAGAAACTTAAGTACTCGCTCCCTGTCTATTTCTACATGGTCTATATTCAGCTTCATATCTATACCTCTAGGCTGTCCAGCTCTTCATCTGTCATCATACCAGTCTTTATGGCCATCTGAAGCTTCTCTACCGGAGTGTCGTTCATGCAGTTGCACCCGAAGGCGCACATATAGTTGCTGTAAGGCCTCATCTTCTTGAGCAGCTTTATGGTCTCGAGCCTAATGGTCTCTATGTCGGAATTGTAGAGCAGATCCAGCGGATCTAGGTTTCCAAGCAGCACCACGTCGCTAGGGATTCTTCCGGCCACCTTTTCGTAGTCCATGATCTGGTCAAGACTTATGGCGTCTATATGACACTCAAGCATATGGTCCAATAGGTCGGTGGTGTCTCCGCATATGTGGAGCGCCCTCCAGCAGCTAAGTTTATCATATATACTGTTCAGGTTTTTCACGACAGTCTTTTCAAACCTCTTGGGGCTAAGTGTCACAGTTGCAGGCTCTGCTATCGATATATACTGGGCCCCGGCCTTTTCAACGGCCAGTGCATACCTCTTTACAGTCTCTGTGGTGAACTCAAGCAATTCGTGCACAAACTCAGGGTCCTTTATAACATTCCTCAGTAGATGCGTCGCCCCTGCAAGCTGCACTGCCAGTGTGAATGGTCCCTGTATTGAAACGAAGAGAGGCTTGTCTATATTCTCTGCAATCAGCTTGAGGCTCTGTAGGTTCACGGGCATCCTGCCTGAGCTGTAAGGGTCGGGGACGCTGTACTTCTTAAGCGAATCCATGTCCACTATAGGATGCTCCACCACGCTTGGAAAATCGAAATCTGGCTTCAATAGCTCCAGTCCCAGCGTCTCGCAGAATATGGCTCCGTCGCAGAGCGAGTATATGAAATCTGTTTCAAAAGTCTTGTTCATCTTTTTGGCAAGTTCAAGCTGTTTCTCCGGGCTTTCGTACACCTCGTAAGCGGTATATCCGGTTAAAAAAAGTCCATTAGTCCCCATATCCGGCAGAAAGAAGCCTCTTTTTTCGCTGTTTATATATTCAAGCAGTTTCATCTACTTCTCCCCCTCCAGTATCTGTTTTACAAGCTTTACAGCAGTCGGGGCATTTGCCGCATATCCATCTGCGCTTATATCGGAAGAGTAGCTCTCTGTTATGCTCCCTCCGCCTATAAGCACTCTTGGCTTCTTGGGGATGTCCATTTCCTCCAGCTTGTCTATAAGCCTCTTCATCTCGCCTCTTGTGGTCGTCATCATAGAGGAAAGCCCTATCACTTCAGCCTTTTCTGCAATCGCCGTCTCTATTATATCTTCAGGAGTCCTGTTCACCCCCATGTCCACCACCTCGTAGCCTGCCGCCTCGAGCATTATCTTGACTATGTTCTTGCCTATCTCGTGCGTGTCTCCTTCGACGACGGCAAGCACTATCTTGCCCTTGCTCTCGCTGCCTATACTGCCGTATCTTCTGAGCACCTTAAGCCCCTTGTTCAGCACATCTGCACATACTATGACTTCAGGTATGTCGTAGAGCTTTTTCTCATACCTGTCTATGGCCTCCACCATTCCGGCATTCAGCCCCTCTGTATAAATATCCTTAATATCCATATCGTTCATACCTACAGCTTCCACTATAAGCTCTTCAATTTTGTCCTCGTCCATCTCAACTATGCAGTCTGAAATTCTCTTTAAAATATCCATTTCGAATGCTCCCTTCTATATCCTCTCTTCGCTCTCTCTGTCGAAGTAATGAATTCTGGAGATGTCTCCGACTACCTCTATCTCGTCTCCAATTTCAACTTCGGACTCTCGTGACAGCTTAGCCACGATTTCGCTCTCTCTGTATTTAATGAAAACATGCTTCTCGCTTCCCATGTTTTCGACCGCCTCCACTATGCCTTTCAAGAGAAGTCCGCCCTTTCCGATGTCAGCCGACAAGTCCTCTGCCCTTAGCCCCAAGACTACACACTTTCCCGCATATCCTTTCGACTTTAACAGCTCGGATTTTTCAGCTTCTAGCTCTACACTATGACTTCCTAGCTCTAGAGCCAATTTGCCGTCTTTTTCAGCTATATCCGCCTCCAAGAAATTCATCTGGGGACTTCCTATAAACCCTGCCACAAATACATTCACCGGCCTGTTGTATAGCTCCTGAGGAGATGCAAACTGCTGTATAAAGCCGTCTTTCATAACCACTATCTTGTCCCCCATAGTCATGGCCTCTGTCTGGTCGTGGGTTACGTATATGAAAGTGGTCTTCAGCCTTTTGTGGAGCTTGACTATCTCGGCCCTTGTCTGGACCCTCAGCTTTGCATCCAGATTGGAAAGCGGCTCATCCATCAAAAACACCTTAGGACTCCTAACTATGGCCCTTCCAAGTGCTACCCTCTGCCTCTGTCCGCCTGAGAGCGCTTTTGGCTTCCTGGAGAGCAGCTCCCCTATTCCAAGTATATTCGCGGCCTCCTTGACATTTTTGTCTATCTCATCTTTAGAGACTTTTCTCATCTTAAGCCCAAAGGCCATGTTCTCGTACACTGTCATATGCGGATAAAGCGCATAGTTCTGGAACACCATGGCTATGTCCCTGTCCTTGGGCTCCACGTCGTTTACGACTTTCTCGTCTATATAGAGCTTGCCTTCGCTTATCTCCTCCAGCCCAGCTATCATCCTGAGCACAGTGGACTTTCCGCAGCCAGAAGGCCCTACGAATATCACAAACTCCTCGTTTTTTATCTCCAGGCTGAAGTCCGAAACCGCCCTGACTTCGCCAGGGTAGACTTTCCCCATCTTATCGAAAACTATGTTTGACATATATATCTTCCTCTCTCTATTAATCTACTCTTTTACGCCTCCGGCTGCAAGGCCTTTCACAATATGCTTCTGTATCATCAGAAACAGCACAAATACAGGCACTACAGACAGTACAGACGCCGCCATCATGCTGTGCCAAGACGTTTCAAACACCGACTTGTAGGACGTAAGCGCCACAGATATAGTCCTCATCTCAGGCCTTGTAATAAAGGACCTCGAGAAAAGCAGGTCGTTCCAGGACACTATAAATGCGAAAAGCCCTGAGGTGACAAGCCCCGGCGCCATTATCGGCATAAGTATCTTGGTGACTGCCTGAAGCCTTGTGCATCCGTCCAGCATTGCGGCTTCTTCCAAACTTGAGGATATCCCGTCTAGGTATCCGTAGAGAAGCCACACTGTCATTGGAAGCGAAAAGGCTGCGTTCGGTATTATCATGGAAAGATATGTGTTCAAAAGCCCAAGGTCCCGCATTATTCCGTACATAGGTCCCACAAGCACTACTGGTGAAAACATCTGAGTCAAGATTATTGTAAACAGAAATGTCTTCTTGCCCTTGAAGTTGAACCTGGATACGCCGTAGGCTGCGAAGGACCCAAGCAGCACACATATTCCCATGGTGCTTGAAGAGACTATCACACTGTTTAAAAGAGCTCGCTTTATGCTGCCCTCTCCGCTCCACACCGCGCTGTAGTTTTCCCATCTAAGCATTTCCGGTATCCAGCTAGGCGGCCATTTGGTGACTTCCGCATATGATTTTAAAGAGGTGGATATCATTATGAAAAAAGGAGCTACCATAAGCCCCACTAAAAGTGTAAGTATGAATGTGATCAGTATTTTAGATATATTCGACTTTTTTGTATTCATATTCTAGTCGTCCCCCCTGCTTATCTGCTTCCAGTAGTATACGCTTAGTGCCGTAAGCACTATGAACACCGTGACCGAGAGAGTCGAGCTCATGCCCAGATTGTACTTCCCAAAAGCCTCTCTGTATATCCTTATGGTCATAACCTCTGTCCCTCCCATGGGGCCTCCGCCGGTGAGCACGTATATCACGTTGAAGGAGTTGAAAGTCCATATGGTCGTAAGTGTCGTGGCTATCAAGAAGACCTTTCTTATGCCAGGTACTGTAACCCATCTAAACCTCTGAATTACATTCGCCCCGTCTATCTTGGCCGCTTCGTAAAGAGAGTCCGGTATTGCCCCTAGCCCGGAGAGGAACATCATGGCCACAAGCGGAATTCCTATCCATGCGTCTACAAACGAAGTGGATGCAAATGCAAGAGTAGGATCGGAGAGCCAAGCTATAGGCTCTCCGCTGTAGCCCAATTTGCCCAGATAGTAGTTTAGATATCCGTATCTTCCATCTAGAATCCACGACCAGAGTATGGCCACCGCCACCTGCGGTATGGCCCAGGGTATCAGTACCATCACCCTGTAGAGCTTTTTAAGGTATATTCTTCCGTTTAAAAAAAGGGCCACTATAAAGCCCATCCCTATCTTCAGCACCACTGTCAGCGCAGTCCATTTCAGCGTTAAAAAAAGCGTCCCGTAGAAACTAGGGTCTTTTAAAAGGCCTATGTAGTTTTCAAAACCCACAAATTCGCTGCCGTCTCCTATAAGGGAGACCTTTTGAAATGAATACTTAAACGTCAACATCAGCGGGTAGCCATATACAACCCCGATAAAGATAAGCACCGGAATTACAAGCAAGTAAGGTGTGATTCTTTTCTTGTTCAAATCTGTAATCATGTCTTTTCTCCTAAGTAGTTTTTTAAAATCATAAAAAGGTAGCCGGATTCCAGCTACCTTCTTTATTTAAATTAGTTTTTCAAAAGCTCTTCTTCGGCCGACTTAAGTGCCTCTTCAGCAGTTGCAGCTCCCGTCATTACCTTCTGTACAGCTTCTGTGAATTCCTTGTTGAAAGTATCCCATACAGGTACGTGTGGCTCTGGCACTCCGTGCTGTATCATCTCTTTGAACGGCTTTAGGAACTCGTCTTGGTATCTTGCTTCGCCTTCTTCAGCCTTGAGTATAGGGAAGAATCCTATGGCTTCGTCGTAAGCGTTCTGATACTCGAACTTGCCCATATGCTCTACAAGTTTCCATGCAAGCTCCTTGTTCTCGCTCTGCGAAGATATAGAGAAAGAGTCAGTCACAAGAGTCTCAGCCATCTTCTGTCCTGCTGGAAGAAGCGCCACACCGTAAGGAGCCTTTTCAGCGCTTTCGTCTAGCACTTTCTTCTCCCAAGGTCCTGATACGAACATAGCCAGGTCTCCGTTTTGGAACATCTGAGCTTGATCAGCTCTGGCTGTAGAAACTGGATCAGGTATAAGCCCTGCGTCGTTGAACTTCTTAAGATACTCAAGAGTTGCCACGTTTTCAGGTGTATTCAGCTTTATGTTTCCGCTTTCGTCAGTTGCACTTCCACCATTTTGGTAGATGAAGTTGAAAAGCTCGTCTGTTCCAGAAGTTATATCTGTTGGAACAGCAAATCCGTACATCTCAGGGTTTTCCGACTTAACTTTCTCTGCCGCAGCTAGAAGCTCGTCCCAAGTAGTAGGTGCCTTCTCTATTAGATCTGTTCTGTAGTAAAGTGCTCTAGAAGAGAAAGCTAGAGGTATTCCGTACTGCTTTCCGTCTATTTTAGCAGTTTCAAGCACATTCTCCACACGCTCAGCCTTGAAATCGTCTGTGATAAATCCGTCTAAGCTCTCTATTGCTCCCATTTCAGAGAACTGTCTAAGCGACCTAGTTCCAGTTATCATCACGTCTGGAGCTTCATTTGCCTGTATAAGAGAGACTATCTTGCTGTTGGCCTCGTCCCAACCAGCAGGTATAACCTCTACTTCAACTCCATTTTCCTTTTCAAAGTCATTTATTCCAGCGTCGTAAAGGCCTTTCCAAAGCTCGTCTTCATACCCTGGTATGAATATCTGCAGCGCCTGAGTTTCACCTTTTTCTACTTCGCTTTCTCCGCCTTCTTTCTCGTTTCCGCTGCACGCAACCATAGATACAGACAGCAGTGCTGTAGCCATAAGGGCTATTGCCGATTTAAATCTTCTTTTCATCTATTTCTCCTCCTGTTTATGTGTTTTAAACATATGTTCCTATTGCTAATAACATTACAATTCTATAATACCTTGAACATAAGTATCAAATAGGTTTTCTCTATACTTAATCCCATTTATATTACTTTTTTCTATTCAAAAACATCTTGAACATATCGCTTCTGCACTCCTTATAAGCGCTGTAGTCAGCCCTGTACTCTACTTCCATGCTTCTTTCACCTAATACTTTCATTGATTCAAGCCTTCCTAGCAGCGGAGTTATAAATACGTCTTCCAGCTCAGACTTGCTGTATCCACTCTTCTCTATAGCCTTCAACAGCTGAAAGTCCTGTATTCCGAATTTCAGATTTTCCCAGCGTTGAGACCTGACAGGCCTTCCATTTGCACCAGGGTATACAAAGTACATGTCCCCTGCTGACCAATATGGCTGCTTGTAGCTTGGGCTGCTCCAAGGATCAGACGGCCATATAGCATAGTCCCACCTCAAAAACCCGTCAAAACCAAGCAGATAAGTGTACCATCCTACGAGTCTGTTCTCTAAAAGAGGAGAGCTGATAAAGTTGTTCGGCGCTTCAGGAAACCAGCACACATACCATGTCGTCTTGCCGCCCTTTGAATGTATTTCTCTTTTAAGCTCTCTAAGCTCACTTCCCATCTTAACCGAAAGAGGGAGAGATAGTGACACATCGTCTAGCTTCGAGCTGTGCTTTCTTATGACATCTTCCCTGTATATGGCGCTTTTGAACTTAAGCTTCCCGCTTCCTGCGACGCTCTCTATAAACTCCTTGCAGCTTTCAAACACCATGTCGTCAACCGGATGGTCGCTCATTATCCTGGTCTTCTCCAGCCAATTTCGCTCCTCTAGATGATTTAAAAGCTGCGCTATATACTCGGCGAGCTCGTATTTTTCGCTCATATACCTGAATGTGCCTGTGCACTCGTCGTAGTAACTTATCTTTAGCGCATCCTCGTAGTCCTTAAGGGGATTTCCGAATCCTCTGTCCCATACGCCTATAAGCCCGAACAAGTCTATCTCTTTGTCTATCCCAAGGGAAAATGCCAGCTCTACATATCTGTCTAGAGCGCTGAAGTCGCATAGGTAGCCTCCAGCCATGTCTTTTTTCACTCTGACCATATTGTACTCGAATAGATTCGATGGGTTGCTATACTCCTCGTAGCACTTCTGCCCTGCCCAAGGAAAGTCCGAGACTATAGCAGTCACCACCTTATTTCCTGCTGAAGCCAGCTCTCGGAGGTTATGACCTATCACCTCGAAATGATCATCAGACCAAAGCCCCACATGGTACATCCTTGCCCAATTGCTTGGATGCTGCCAAAGATCCAGATAGAACTCACTGCTTTCCGCTATCTCGTCCATGGAAATATCGGCTATTTTGAGCTTTACGCAGAGGCTTTTCACTCTCTGCTCGTCTTCGTATCCCTCCCGCGAGTACATGTCTATAGCTATTTCTGTTTCTCTGAGGTTGCAGCCTTTTGGCACCTTGCCCTCGACCCATATGCACTGTGATATGCCTTTTTCTGCCAGAAGCTCCGTGTCTTCGAGTATAGGGTCACTAACCACAGTTCCCTCGTCGTCTTTTACGTATCCCAGAAACTTCATGTCAAAGCAGCCCTCTAGCTCTGGAGGCGCCTTGAGCTCAAGCCTTACCCTGTCTGTAAGCCCTTTCCAGCTTATGCTGTCCCTCTTCTCCACTGTGTACTGGCACTCTGTATGATTGTAGCAGACCATTATCTGAAATGCGAATCGTTCCTCTTTCGCTACAGACAGCGTCTTGCTATCAGTACTCCAAAACGATTCTGGAAACTTTCTGTACTTAACATGCCTAAACCCTGGGTCTACAATTGTCGCAACTAGCTCTTTTTCGAATTTCATCTAATCAGTCCTCTTCCTGTTCTTATTTACCTTAATTGATATTAACATAGGATTTTTCTATTTTGCTTATTTAGAAGCCCTCTTATCTATAAGCTTTATCTATCAATTCATTGTTTTGGATAGGTTTTTTAAATACACCTTGCTATATATTTTCCATATCCTGAAACTGTTTAGCTCTATGTAAAAAGTGGTACTTTAAAAATAGGAATACCTAGAAAACTTAGAGGAGTTGATTTAATGGCTATATTGGAAAGTGGAATATACCAGCATCAGATGCCGACTCAGAATCCTTTTGTGGCGTCTATGCACCATCTGGACTATTTCCCAAAGGGCGATGCAAATATGAGGCCTGTGGAAAGAACCGATGAAAACAGCGGATTCAACCATAAAGCCGACTGGCGTATGTATCATGGAGAAAATATCCCAGGATTTCCTGCACACCCGCACAGAGGTTTTGAAACTGTAACCATAGTCACAGAGGGAATTGTGGATCACACAGATGGGCTCGGATCCAGAGGGCGCTACGGACACGGAGACGTGCAGTGGATGACTGCGGGAAGCGGTCTGCAACACTGCGAGATGTTCCCGCTCGTAAACGAAGATTCTTCAAATACACTGGAACTTTTTCAAGTTTGGCTAAGTCTAGATGCAGCACATCGAATGGTCGAACCAGACTATAAGATGCTCTGGAACGAAGAGATCCCCAAGCTTAAATTTGGGGGTGCTGGCTCTGAAGTCAGAGTCACGCTTATAGCTGGGGAGCTAGGTGGTGTATCTGCAATTAAGCCGACAAAAGACTCCTGGGCAAGCAACCCTGAAAACAGGCTCTCTATACAGCTTATAGAGCTAGATCCTGGAGCTTCCTACACTCTTCCAAAGTCCAGCCCTACAATGAACCGCTCGTTATACAACTACAGCACGGGAACTGCCGAAGTGGAGAAGCAGGAATTCTCTAGAAAGCACTATATGTTCCTCTCAACTGATGAAAACACTGAGATCTCAAATATCTCAGATGAAGTGGTAAAGCTGTTGCTGCTTGAATCCGAGCCTATAGATGAACCTATAATCTCGTACGGTCCCTTTGTAATGACTACTGAGGAAGAGATAAGACAGGCATACGCCGACTACCAGAAGACACAGTTCGGAGGCTGGCCTTTCTCAGAGTTTGAAGTCGTTCATGAACGTTCTACAGGAAGATTTGCTGAGTACCCTGACGGGCAAGTTGAAAAACCCTAAATTTAAAAGCACCCATGAGATTTTCAAAGTCTCATGGGTGCTTTGTTTAAAGATAAATCAAAGTGAATCTCCAAAGGCGATTTTGGTCCTCTTGGCTTGCATACCCTATCCCTATTCGCTTTCCAGCCTCGAAAACCGGACTGCATCCATCATCTTCCAGCCAAAGTTCTTCTGAAGTCCTCATGTCCGCTCCATTCAAGCTCCTGTCAATCTTCATCGCCTTGGTCAATTTCCCAGGCCCATCGTAGCCTTCAACACCCCGGATCAGGCAAGCTTCCGGAAAGTCCTTTTCTCCTGAAACTATATTCAGCATATTGTGAATTCCATAGCATAGGTATATGTAGGCAACTCCACCCTCTTGGTACATTGTTTTGGTCCTTTCAGTCTTGCCTCTACTTGCATGGCACGCTGTATCATCTTCCCCGAAATAGGCCTCCGTCTCCGTTATCCTTAACTTTATAACCTTGCCATCAACCCTTCTACAGAGCAGTTTCCCAAGCAGTGCCTTCGCCATTTCAGGAGCTCTCATCTTGTAGAAATCATTTTTGACTCTCACTATAGTCCTCCTCTACATTTTTAAAAAACCTTATACCTCCTTTTCCATTCCTTTTGACTTCATACATTGATGAATCAGCATTTTTCAAAAGCATCTCGCTATCGGCACTATCGTCAGGGTATATGGCAACACCTATAGAAGAATTTACACTGCACTCAAAAGAATCTATAGTTATCGCCTCTTGTAAAATATCGTGAATCTTCTTCACAACGCCGTGTATGCTTTTTCTATCTTCAGCATTTCGAATTATAAGTGTGAACTCGTCTCCGCCCATCCTCGCGACTGTATCAGATTTTCTAACGCATTCTTGCAGCCTGTTTCCAGCTGCAATCAGCACTTCATCTCCTGCGTCGTGTCCATATCTGTCGTTAATCTCTTTAAATCCATCAAGATCCAAAAAGAGAAGCGCAAATTTACTTCCATACCTCTCGCCCTCAACTACCATTTGCTCTAGCCTCTCGAAGAACAGTCTTCTGTTTGGCAGCCCTGTCAGCTTGTCGTAATTGGCGTACCTTTGAAGTTCCAGCTCCAGCTTTTTACGCTCAGTGATATCTGTAGCCGAGCCCACTATATGGGTTATTCTGTTTTTTTCATGAATAGGTGTAAGTGTGGTCAGCCAAACACGCTCTCCGCCAGGCAAGTTCAGCTTTTCTTCATATGTTATGCTCTCGCCATTTTCAATGCACTTCTGATAGTTTCTTGAGACTATGTCTCCCATATCTTTGCCCAGCAATTCCTGAGGAGACTTGTTCGCTATCTGCTCAAGAAGAATTCCTGTTTTACTTTGATGCGCAAAATTATTTCGAATATATTGAAAGTCTCCCGCTTTCAAGACTTTTATTAAAAACATGGCATCTTGGGTACCGTTAAACACCCTCTCGTATTCCCTTGCCATCCTCATGAGTTTGCTTTCCGTTTCCTTTAAACCCGTAATATCTGTATGTGCTCCCAGCATACGGATTGCCTTTCCACGCTTGTCTCTAATGGCCAGTCCTCTACACCTTATCCACACAGTCGATCCATTTTTATGCCTATATCTCACAATTTGGTCATAGGGATGGCTGGGGTCAGAGCAGTGCTTTTCAAAGTTCTCTACAGCTAGCTTTAGGTCCTCTTGAAAGATGATATCCTGCCACTCGCTGGCCAAGTGCATTTTTTCATTTGGATCATACCCAAGCGTCTCCCAAAACTTAGGGCTCATCCATTCATTTTCTGGGGCTTCTAAGTCCCAATACCAGACTCCATCCAGTGAGCCCGACTGTATGAACTCAAATATGCTATCGTCAACGCTTATTAAATTATACAACTCGCTCTTTAAGTAATTTTCCCCCATATGCAATAAATCCCTCCATTCTAGTATGTATATTTTACACCATAAGCGCAGAACCCACCATGATTATTGTAATGAAAAAATGCACCTCCAAAAATTTTATTTGGGGTGCACTTCAGTTTATGGTCTTCTGTATATTGTTTTTCCGTCCTTTATGGTCTCCATGACTTTGATATCCCGTATGCCCATGGAATCTACTTCCAGCGGATTCCTGTCAAGCAACACAAAATCTGCATTTTTCCCTGGACTTATGCTTCCCTTGCTGTCTTCCTCAAAGTACTGGTATGCAGAGTTTATTGTAACGGCCTTTAGGGCATTCAAGACGTCTATCCCCTCTTCTTTTGAAAGAGCCTTTCCGCCTTTAGTAATTCTATTTACAGCGCACCACACACTTTCAAGCATATCCGGAGCTGTAACAGGCGTGTCTTGATGGAAAGTGAATCTAATGCCCCTTTCAAGACTCGATTTTGCAGGGCTTATTCTAGAAGCCCTTTCTTCTCCGAAGTTCTCTACATGGATATCTCCCCAGTGATAGACATGCCCTACGAAAAAGGAAGGTATCAAGTTCAGCTCCTTTACAAGCTCAAGCTGATCACGGCCTATAAGCTGAGCGTGGATTATAACAGGTCGAATCTTGTCTATGCTTCTGTATTCACCGATCTTCTTAAACTTCTCTATATACTGGGCTGCTGCCCTGTCCCCATTGCAGTGGGCTATTAACTGAAGATTTTTCTCTAAAGCTAAGTTTATGGCATCTTCTAAATCCTTATCTTCCATAGTTCCATATCCACAGTAGTCAGCTTCACCTTTGTATGGCTCTCTCATCCATGCAGTCCTAGCCTGTGGCGACCCGTCTAGAAAAACCTTGTATCCACCCAGCTTGAAGCCTCGATCGTAAGCTCCTATGGACCTGGAGAATTCTTTCATTATTATTCCAGAATCTTTCACATCGGAGTATCCAACAACGTCAAGCTTGAGCAATCCTCTATCCAACAACGACCTATAAAACGGTATCATCTCTTTTACCATAAATCCCTCTTGAATCGTTGTAATCCCGTAAGAAGCATAGTAGTCCTGGGCTTTTGAATAAGCCTTTAAAAGATCATCTAGTGATGGCATTGGAACTTTTTTCAGGTACTCTACAAACGCATTCTCCTCCATATATCCTGTCAGTACACCTTCTTCTTTCCCTATAAGGCCACCTTCTGGAGGTTCAGTGTTCTCATCTACACCTATCGCTTCAAGCCCTCTGGAGTTAAACACCCCCATATGTCCAGATGAATTCTGTATGACGACTGGGTTTTCAGGACAACAACTGTCCAGAAAAGCCCTGTCTGGATGACGTTTTTCCTTCAGGCTGTTGTGGTCGTAGCCTTTGGCATTTATCCACTCCCCTTTACCGATACCTCTTTCAGCAATAAAAGCTCTTATCTTGTCAGCTATCTCTGAAAAAGACTTCGCATCATCTAGTGAAACTTGAAGGCTTGAATTTGCAGTCGCAGAAAAATGGCTATGTGCATCAATAAAAGCCGGCATCATAATTCTACCCTTTAAGTCCACTTTTTCAAATTCTCCAAAGTCCTCGTCTACATCAGCTAAACTACCTGCGAAGGCAATCTTGCCGTTTTCCTCTATGACTGCCTCTACTACAGGGTTTTCATCTTCCATAGTGAGTATTTTCCCGTTGCAATATAGTTTTTTCAATATTAAGACCTCCCATCTGTCTTATGTGACATTTAATATCTTATTTTTACCCAATTTGCAAATAAAAATACGGACACCTTAGTAGGGTCCGTATTTTTATTTTATGAGTCCGCGAGAGCAGTGCTTTTCTGGACTTTTCTGGACATCATAGTCAGTGTAGATCCTATAAGTCCTGCAAATATTCCCCCTGCTATGGCGAATACAATTGCAAAAATCACATTTTGCGGACTGTTAAATCCGAATGGAGCTATAAGCCCCGGTATTGGCGAGGCCGTTCCAGGAGCATTGTTTATTATGTTGAAGTAGGCCGCTGCTATACCGGCAAGCCCTCCTCCCAAGAAATTCGAACCATATATAGGCACTGCATTTTGAGTTACAACATCTGCCTGAGTAAGCGGCTCCAGCATAACTCCCATGACCTTGCTTGAATCGCCAAGTTTCAGTCTTTTAAACATTATTCCATTCGTAAAGGATCCTCCTACGCAAGCTATAGAGGATATCCCCATGGCTAGTCCTTGAAGTCCAAGCATTGCAGTAACTGCCATAGAGCTTAGAGGCGATGTACATATAACCTTCATTATTCCCCCTAGCAAAAATCCCATAAGATAAGGCGATTGAACCGCTGCTACTGAGACCATATTTCCGATGCTTGCAAGCGTGCTATCTACAACCGGTGCCGATATCATACCTGTAAACCTTGCAATCGGAGCTATCAAAAGCGCCCCGAATATCACATCTACTCCCTTCGGTAGTTTTTTCTCGAGTATAGGAGCTAGCATTCCTACGGCATATCCGGCTATAAAACCTGGTAAAATCCCATATCCCGCCATTGCGGCACCTGCGGTCACTGCAAATATAGGGTTTGCTCCCATATTCAACGAAACCAATATAGTCGCAGCTATTCCTCCTACTCCACCCGATGCACTTCCAACTTCACCTAGAAAGCTCAGATTCAAAAAGTCTCCATTTATGTACTTGTGTATCGCCTCTATCAGAAAAGTAGATATTGCAGCTCCTGAAAGACCCGACATGGCCTCTTGACCTTTTGGAGCTCTCAAGCTAATGCCTGAAAAAATAATTAAAGTTAAAAACAACAATCCCATACCTTTTACTATGTCCATTTAGAAACCTCCCGTTGCTGATTAAGTATACCCTTAGCGTGTATTGTATACACCATACGTATTCTAAACTTTTTGTATACATAAATCAAGCCCTTGTGCATGGGAGTTTTCTATTCATATTTAGATAAATATTCCTTTTAACAATGGGATTAAAAGTCATATAAGAGCTCTTTGCTTTTTAGCTGTCAAATTTAATATAATAAAGGGTGTTGGTATCCAAGTCTATTACTCCCAAGCTGTAATTCCCCGTATGCTCGTAGTATACGTTTGGCTCAGTATCCAGCTCGTTATTTAGTCGATATCTATCCAAGAAAGTCCAATATCCATTGTCTACTTTAGGTATAAGCGCTTCCTCGAACTCGTTGCCATATACCCTTCTCTGAATTTCCAAAGGCATAGGTGTTTTCATCCAATCTCTCTCTGATTTCTCCACTATATCACGTATATGACTGTCTTCTAACTTTGCCTCAGCTATAGTTGCACCATCACCTAGAAATCCTCCGTGAGTGTCTTCATATTCAAATTGCAAAGTTATTGGAATATCAGAATCTAAGTCTCTAGATATCTTCCTGTTTATTGAGTTGTAGTAAATGATATAGCCGACAATTAGAGAAAATATCAGTAGTACAGCTATAGTGATATGCCTTTTTTTCATGTTTAATACCTCCTAGACCCTACTTTCTTGCTTGTCCGCTTTATAAAAACTGGTAACAACTACATATCCAAGTATCAATTGAAACACCCCGGAGTTGGCGAAAATAGCTGAGGTTGAGATTCCTATAAAAGTAGATTTTCCGAAGAATATAAATGGAGAAAACCCAATTATTAGTGAAGGGAGTCCCACTGAAACTAATTTAGGAATATTCACTTTCCAAGGACTTTTCTTTTTTAACTCAGAAATAAAGTCCTCAATCCCTAGCAGTACTCCCAGTATTACATTTATAATCATCGCCCCTAAGTTCCACAACCCAATAAAAGTCATTCCCGCAAGTACGGTGAAGTATTGGCGGCTAAAAGCCATTGTGCAAATAACAAGAGTATATAAAATGTATCTTGTCCACGTTCTCATTTTTAAAACCTCCCTAGACGCCTATTATAGTTAAGAGTTTTTTCTTATATAGATTTTTAACGCCTTTATAATAAGATAAACAATGTACAATGAGCATGTTGGTCACAGATTTCCCCTCCTCTTTCTTGACATGTATTTCAGTAATATTATTGGCGAATGAAAGTCATGATAAGCGGAATAGAGAGTATGACTATAACACTTGTAAAAATCATTATTTTTATAAATTTAGTATTATGAGTCAAAACACTCAGTGCTATACTTGAAGCACTGGCCATAAGCATAACTAAAACAAATGTTCCATTGCTTTGGAATAATATATTTCTAGCTAAAAAAACACCTACTGCAATTATCAGACTTAAAATTGAGCCTAGCTTAAACCAAGATTTCATAGTAACTTTCTCAACCCCTTTAAATATTAAATCGAAAATCACTCCTAATGGATTCAAGCTACCTCCCCCCTCAATGCTTCATTTTTTGATACAGCGCTTTTGTTATCATAAAATGAGGTATCGCGACAATAAAAGATAGCGATGAAACTGCTAGCTTTATTCCCAAACTAAACTCCATAAAACTTAGTGAAAATAAAAATGTCATTATCATAAACGCAATTTGTATGATTAGACTTTGTCTATAGCTTACACTTACCACATTGCCTAATATAACGGTCAGCAAGTGTAGCAGTATTGATGAAAATATGAAAAGCGAAGGTAGAAATATCACAAGTGTGATATCTGTAAATAGTGGAAATTCATTGTTTTCATAGTCGGGATAGAGAGCTCTCAGTAAAAAAACGCAAGCAATAGTTGAGACCATGACCCATAACAAGTATAATTTAGTGTGTATTTTTTCCATTTAGTAATCCCCTTAAAATTCTATCTATCAATCTCACTATACCCAATTCACAGTAAAAAAAACCAAACATATCCACAATCAACATCTCAAAACTAAGTACTCTGATATTACTTCTATTCCAGGCACTTCTACATCTAGCTACTGAATCCGATTCCCTGGATTTTTAGTTTTTAAGCGTATGCTCTCTTTTTTTCCTTTATTATAAAAATCTTTCTAAATTCATATGAAATTCATACGTCCAGGGTATAATTGAGTTAGAAGTAAAATAATATATCCGGGGGGAATTAATATGCTAAATAGAAAGTTCAAAAAAGTTGTAGGAAGTGCAATTTTGGGATCAGTTGTGCTTTCAAGTACAGTTGGGTTTGCAGAAGCTCTAGCTGTGGATGGGGTGCTATCAACTCAAGCCATAGAAGAAGGCTCTACAGATATCTATATCGATGAGGTGCTAGATCCAGTTATGAGTCAGCTTATATCCGAGATAAAAGACCTTTCACAGAAAAAGAAAGCTGAAATCATGCTGAGAAGCATAGAGAATATGAATTCAAAGATCTATGACAAGCATGAGGAAATGGAAAAAATCATGTATAACGAAGATGTACAGTTCAGACAGCTTCTAGACAGCCTTGGCGTGAGTGAGGGCATAACCCAAGACAAGAAAGATGAACTAAGCAACCTCTTCAATCAAGCTTTAAAGGCAGAAGAATCCGGTGACTATGACAAGTCTGGAGAGATTTGGGATAGGATATACACTGAATATACGGATTCAGACAAGCAAAAAGACTACGAGTTCGAAGAGCTTATACAAAATCTAGGCCTAGGAAAGGCTATAACAGATGAGCAGAGGTCAGAGCTTAGAAAGCTATTCGACGAAATTACCTTGGCCGAAAAAGCAGAGAATTACGAAAAGGCTGACGAGATATGGAACCAAATATACGAAAACTATCAAGACTATGAAAACTACGAATGGAATGATGACTGGCAATACAGATACTTAAACGAGAGTGACAAGGCTAAAGTAAAGAAAATATCTGCTGAGATAGATAGTATATATGAGGAAATATCTAAACTATACGAAGACCTTTATAGCGTCATAGACATTGAAGAATATCAGTTCAGATCTTATCTGGACTATACAGGGCTTGCGGACACTATAACGGAAGAGCAAAAAGCTGATATCAGATCTCTATTAAAAGAACTGAACAGCGCATACGAGAATGAAGACTTTGAAAAAGCCCAGCAAATCGAGGATAAGCTGAGCACATTCTATGAGTCGGAGAGTTATGAAATAGAAGCTAGATAGGTCAAAGTTGCAGCTCTAAACTACAGGGCTGCTTTTCTTTTTACCAGCATAATTATGATATTATAGTTATAGTATCAAAAAGAAGAGGTGATAATATGGGAAAGAGGATAATGATTGCAGAAGATGAGGACAGAATAAGAGAGATAGTTGCAGAGTATCTAGAAGATGATGGTCACGAAGTTGTTCAGGCCGAAAACGGTAGAGAGGCAATTGTACTTTTTGATAAGTACAGTATCGACCTTGCAATAATCGATATAATGATGCCAGAAATTGACGGCTGGAGCGTTTGTAAGAAGCTTAGGAACTGTTCAGACGTACCTATTATAATAATAACCGCTAGATCCGACGACGATGACAAGCTAATGGGATTCGAACTTGGAGCGGACGACTATGTCACAAAACCATTCAGCCCTAAAGTACTGAATGCAAGAGTGAAAAGCTTGTTGAAAAGAGCAAATGGTACAGTCGGTGCAAATCCCGACATTTTGAAACTAGGTGATCTAGTCGTAGAAAGAAGATCATATACCGCTAAGCTGAGAGGAGAAAACTTGAACCTAACAACAAGAGAGTATGAAGTATTAAAGCAGCTAATGGAAAATCAAGGGAGCGTGCTGACGAGAGACTATCTTCTCGATACTATATGGGGTGAAGACTACTTCGGAGATGGTAGAATTGTAGACGCACATATAAAAAAGATTCGAAAAAAGCTGAAAGACTATTCTCCGAATATCAAGACCGTACTGAGAGTCGGTTATAAGTTAGAGCTAGATATATGAGATATTTTGGAATAAAGGGCAAACTTTTCACTGTGATACTTATAACCTTCACACTGCTTATAGGTATAATACTTGTAGGCTCTGCATACTATTTTGAGCCATATTATAGGAGTAAGAAAATAAAGAACCTAAAGGAGCAGATGGTCGTATTCAAAGATCAAAACCTTGGATCTAAAATCTATGATAAGGAACTGCTTTTAGATCGAATGAAGGCTTTTTCGGACCAGAACAGCAGCCCTCTTATAGTTGAAACGCCTGACAATGAGCTCTTATATCCAACTGATAATTTCATAGCAACATTGGATAGTGATGGGCAAAGTCTATTGGTAGATCTCTACTACCCCATAGTCGACATGCTAGATAAAGGTGTTAAGTTGAATACAGGACTTGACATAGGGTTCCGTGGATTTTGGGAAAACGATAAGTTTATAGCAATATACCTGAGTGAATTGGATGGAAAGAAGCTGGAGTCTGACGAAGAGATTGATCAGCTCGAGGAATGGCAAGACCTAGAGACGGTTAGAGGTAAGATAGTCTCTTATGATATGCCTAAGTATGATTCTGGATACATATACAGGCAGGAGACTCTCCTCTACTTGATAGATAAATATGAAAAAAATTCTAAAAAAGTAATTCTATACACAGACAACGCGACAGGAATAGACAATTATCTGGTCAAAATAAGTCATGGAAAATTTACTGTTTACTCTATTTTCACAACCCAGCCTATAAACGAGCTCTTGTCTTTCATGCCAGAGTTCATGAAATATGTGATTATAGTGGCTGTATTTCTCAACTTTATAATATCTCTTGTAATAACTAAGTTGATAGTCAGACCGATACTGGAAATACGGAATACTTCTTCTAAAATGGCTAATCTAGACTTTTCTGAACGCATACTGATAAAATCTAAAGATGAGATTGGAATGCTTTCGGAAGACTTCAACCTCATGGCCGACAGACTTGAGTCTACAATCCAGGAAATAGAGTACAGCAACAGAATGCTTTTAAACGAGCTTGAAAAAGAGAAGCAGCTTGAGCAAGCCAGAAAGAACTTTGTAGCAGATGCATCCCACGAACTAAGGACACCACTTAGTATAATTCAGGCATATGGGGAGAGAATAGTTGATAAATATCATTTCGACGACAAGTTTGACAAGTATATGGCTGTTATTCTTGAGGAGCAGCGCAAGATGAATAAGCTGATAGATGATTTGCTTGAGCTTTCAAAGTTGGAATCTTTGACTTACAAGATGAGTCTGGATCAATACGACATAAACGAGGACATATTGGAAGTCATTGACAGACTCTTTGCGATCTTTGAAGATAAAAATTTGAAGTTGCACTGCAACTTAGCTGATAAAGGCACTATAACTGCGGACAGGGAGAAAATGAGCCAGGTTCTGATGAATGTAATATCAAATGCTTTTAAATATACTCCTGACAGCCAAAACATATGGATTGAAACTGTGAACTGTGGTGAATTGCTCAAAGTTTCAATTTCCAATGAAGTCGAAAACATCGACTCAATAGACTTGGAGAAGCTATATGACAGATTCTATAAATCAGATAAGTCTAGAAGTAGAAAAATGGGTGGAACAGGACTTGGTCTTGCAATCACTAGAATGATTCTCAATCTGCACGAGATGGAATTTGGATTTAGGAAGTCTGAAAATAGAATTGAGTTCTATTTTGTTTATGCTTTCTTTGACACTCAAACAGTAGCTCCTCTTGTTTAAGCAAAGTCTATTGTCTTTGAGCAAGACTTTCTATGAAAGTTTTACCTTCCCTATAAATAGTATCTGCCTCAAATTGATGAACATAATGTCCTGCTTCCAAATATATAAGTCTGCATTTAACAAGTTCGGAAAATTCGCTTATCTCTTCTCTGCTTTCTTCGTCACTAGATACAAAGTTTAGAATTGGAACTTCTTTTATCATATTGTATTCAATTCGGTCAAAGTTTTTCAACATAGCTGAAGTTTCATTTCTCATGTCTATATTGAATGCGTTTCTATTTGTCAAATATCTGGCCTGATCCATTTCCAAAGGTGTCAAACCTATGTATTCAACTGGATAGATAAATGGAACACGTTGTAATCCTATAAGTCGTGCCATCTTCATGACAGAATTCGCAATTGGAAGGACTCTTATATTGTCTGCTGCCTCTGGCACAGACATGTCCAGTCCAATAATTCCCTTGACCTCATCAGGATATTTTTGTGCCCAATACAATGACTCTATGCCTGACATAGAATGTGGGACTAGAATATAAGGAGCTTCTTCACCAGCTAGTGAAAGCGCCTTTCGTGTTTCTTCTAGCACCTTATCTAAGTCTCGTGACAATCCGCTTGTTTCTGAATAGCCGTAGCCAGATCGTTCCACTACTGCCGTTCTGTAGTCAATTGAAAATTTAGAGTATATAGCTTTGAAGTCATAAATAGGTGCAGCAGTTCCTGATCCCGATAAAAATACTAGCGTTGGCTTGCCTCTTTTCCCTTCAGAGTAAACATGCATATCGTGTCCATTCACAACAACCATTTTGCCTAAAGGCTCAATCCTAATCGATTCAACTTTCAGCATAATATTATGATATATGGCCTGCCCCACAATTAAAATTATTATAGCGTAAAGCAAGCGTCTACTAATCTTCCTGTTATCTCTACTCTTTTGCATTGACTCCCCCCTGTATAGGACAAGTATCTCTAAAAACCACTGCCTGGCAGCTCCAAGAATTTGAGCTCTTCTTCAGTGGACTTACGGTTTAAAGCCTCGTTCCTATGAGGATATCTGCCGAATCTGTCCAGTATTTCCTTGTGACGGTATTCATAGTCTAGTGTTTCCCTGTCGGCATATTTTTCAAACAAAGTAACTGCCTGTTCATGTATTTTGGATGACTCGGAATGCATAAACGGCATAAGTATAAATTTCCTTGATTCCTCCGACAGTTCAGGAAATCCTGGATGGACTATAGCCTCCTGAGACAGCACCAATGCCATAGTGTCCTGAGTAAATGCACCTGCTTTTCCTCTGCATAGGTTCCTAGAGAACTGATCTAGTACTATTATTTCCGCCAACCTACCTTCAAGGCTCTCTCTCCAGCTTGAAAGAAGCCCCTGGCATCCTCTTTTCCATATCTCATAGAAATTGTCGTATATCTGCCTGTCGAAATCTTCACTTTTTTTGAACCAGTAAGGACGGTTATCTGGATCAAACCAGAAGTCCAGCACCATTTTCCATTCTTCGTTTTTTAATCTACTCATAAGAAATGCACCCCTTTCTAGTATCTTTAATTGTTATTATACCCCAATCTCCATATAAGACACTTTTATAGTCCCATATGGTCTGCAAGTTTTGAAAATTAAAGGCCTGATCCCTTCGAACTATTAGTCGAGAAATCAAGCCTTGTTTTAAATTCTGTATAGTATTTTAAACTTAAGAGTAATTTTAGCCTTCTATAACAATTTCAGAAGATATTGACGCCGAATTCTTTATAGTATCTCCGACAGGGCAAGTTTCTTCTACAAACTTTACAAATTCCTCTATTTCTGCTCTTGAGTTTTTGGCTTTGACATGAGATTTACATCTTATTGCTTGAATTCCAGGCTTCACTGTCTTATCTCCTTGGAATCCACGAACATCTAAATCCCCTTCAACTTCAACCCAGTACTCTTCTAGTTCTATTCCTTTTGCCTTTGCATAGCAAGATGCTACAATAGCTTGACATGCACCTAGCGCGCACAGCGTTGCTGCTATTGGATTCATTCCTGTATCTGATCCACCTAATTCCTTAGGCTCGTCTAGCACAAACCTGTGGTCTCCTGATTGGCACTCTACAGCCATACCTTCCATTAATTTCGCTGTTCCCCTGAATACAGTTAATGACATAGTCATTCCTCCTTTTTGAATGTAGGGACATTATATATAGCCTTTTTACAATCCCTACTATAGTCATAGTATCAGAAAGCTCAGTTTATTTAAATCATATTTTTTTAATTTCATCTCACCGAATCACAACTTTTGCTCTAATGTCTTCCAAGATACAGAGTATCTAGAGTTTGAACCTTAAGATTATCCCTCTTTTTTCTATCCAAGCGCCACGTCTAGAATCATCATCACTGTAAATCCGAACAGACATCCCAGAGTGGCGATGTCCGTCTTAGATCCACCCTCTTCTCTCTGTGCCTCTGGAATAAGTTCTTCCACCACTACGTATATCATAGCTCCTGCCGCAAACGCCAGCGCATAAGGCAGTATATGCTGCATCTTTATGACCGCATAGGCACCTACAACGCCGGATATAGGCTCTACAATCCCCGAAGCCTGCCCATATAGAAAGGCTTTTTTTCTGCTGAATCCCTCTCGTCTAAGAGGAATAGAGACTGCAGCTCCCTCCGGGAAGTTCTGAAGCCCTATTCCTATTGCGAGCGCCACAGCCCCAGCGAGTGAGGCGCCTGTTCCTAGGTCTGAGGCTACTGCTCCGAAAGCCACCCCTACTGCCAGACCCTCCGGTATGTTGTGAAGAGTTATGGCCAACACTAGCAGTATGCTTCTCTGCCAGTTTGTCTTTATTCCTTCGGCCTTGTTTGTATCAAGTCCCATATGCAGGTGGGGAAGCAACTTGTCTACTGCGTAGAGAAATCCTCCCCCTGACAAAAAACCTATCGCCGCTGTAATATATGCAACCTGTCCTAGCTCTTCTGCCATCTCTATACCCGGTGCAAGCAGCGACCAGAAACTTGCAGCTATCATTACTCCAGCCGCAAATCCTAGCATTCCATTGAGAACTTTCTTGTTTATAGTTTTAAAGAAGAAAACGAGCGAAGCTCCAAGCGCAGTGACTCCCCAGGTGAACATAGTTGCAAGCAACGCCTGCTGAACGTGGCTGAATCGTCCTATCCATTCAATCATTTGTATTCCTCCTTAAAACATCTCTATAAGTCCTCGGCTACCATCGTACCAGTACTGCTTCAAGTCTTCGTACATCCCCTCGAGATACCTATCATCTGATGCCGCGCTTTTTCCCACATAGCCCTCTCCTGCCTCGAATGTCTCAAATCTGAACCTGAGACCATCTGTATCTCTATCGCCTACGATTGTAGATATGTAGATTTCGCCCTCTTCAGTAACCCTTATCTGATTGTCCACACTGTCGTCAGCACTTGCGATAAGGTCCTTGAACTCCTCCGGTGTAAGTGTCTTGATATTGTATTTTTTTTGCATTGTAATTCCTCCTTTAAATTTCTTGTTAAATAGTATCTAAAAGCCTAAGCGCTCCAGCAGCCATAGTCCTTGTGCACAGCTTTATGCATTTTTCATCGACGAAAAACTTCGAGCTATGCTGCGGAGCATAGTCGCCTGTCCCCACCATATAGTATACAGATGGGACTATACGCGAAATGTATCCAAAGTCGTCAGCAGTCATCAGGGGCTTATGCTCTGAAACACTCTCGCCCATGACAATTAGGTCGCGGCTGAACAAGTCTCTGATTTTATCGACCAGCTTTTCGTCGTTAACTATGCTCGGATACCCCTCCCGTACTTCTGTTTCAGCATGACCGCCAAAACTCTCTGCAATCCCCCTAGATATAGAGTTCAGGTTTTCTCGGATTGCATCCCTAGACTCCTCCGTGTCGGCCCTTATCATCCCCGTCAGCTCCACGTAGTCCGGCACTATATTATTGGCCCTTCCGCCTTTTATCTTCCCTATGGAAAAAGTGGCTGAAACTCCCGGGTCTACATTCTTGGACAGTATGGAGTTCAGCCCCACTATAACATGTCCGGCAATGTGGATGGCGTCCACTCCGTCTTGAGGCCTTGAAGCATGGGCGCTTTTGCCAAATATCTTTATGGTGAATCCGTCGGAGTTGGCAGTGATGTTCCCCTTTGACAGCAGCAGCTTGCAACTCTCCACAGGCATTACATGGAGCGCCAGTGCTGCGTCTACAGACTTACTCCCTAGCAAGCCGTCATCTAGCATCTTCTTGCATCCGCCGCCCTTTTCCTCTCCTGTCTGGAACATAAACATGACGGTGCCTTTGAAGTCAAGTCTTATGTCTGAAAGAATTTTCGCTACGCCCAGCAGATTGGCCGTGTGGATGTCATGGCCGCAGGCGTGCATAACTCCAGGGTTTCTGGACTTGAATTCGACATCCAGCTCCTCCTGAATGGGGAGCGCGTCCATATCCGCCCTGAGAAGCACCGTTTTTCCCTTTTCATGCCCTTGAAGAACTCCCAGCACTCCGTTCCCCGCTATTCCGCTTCTTGTTTGGATATTCAGCTTCTCAAGCTCCCCAATGACCAGACTGCTGGTTTCATGCTCCCTGAAGCTCAGCTCCGGGTTGGAGTGGATTCTCCTGCGCATATCTATAATGTAGTCTTCATATTTATCGGACAGCGCTTCTATCTTGTCCAAAATCGTCATATTTTCACCTCCTGATTCCCAATCTTTAATCATATATCCTACTCATGACTAATTAATTTGATTTTCTATTCACTCCATCAGCAGTCTCTTTGTCTTTCACTTTTTGACTTAAGCTTCTCTCTTCGTTTTCTGTACTCTATAATTGGCAAATCTCCTTGAATCAGATTCTCTTTCATAGACAGCTCGGTCTTTTTAGGAATCTGGGTGATTACGACTCTTCTGTCCTGATGCAGTATCACTTTGTTTCCCACATTCCCTACAAAGTCGGAGATCCAATTGAACAGAAGCGGAAGTTTTCCCTTTCTATACGACCTGATGTATATATGTGTATTCTCCTCGTCTATCGGGGCAAAAATAGCAACTATCCTGAAGTTCGGAGATATAACGTTCTGCCATAGATTGGGCATTTGAAACTGGAGCGAAAACAGCTTTTCATAGTCCAGTATTTCTCCGGGCTTTTCAGGACTCTGTCCTCTGTCTGTCTGGTTCTTTACGTAGAAAGTCATCAAATTGTCTTGCCACTTCACTACCGGCCCGTTCACTAGCGTCCTGTTTCCCCTGCCGATTGTAGTCTTGTGCACAAACGGCAGATGGACTACGTCAAGCTGGTTCTCTATGGCTCTGCTGTAGTGTACCGGCCATGTTTCAGAAAATCCCCCGTAGAAAAATCCCGACTTCAGCTCCTGAAAAAACGGAATCTCAGGTACGTTCTCTCTGTCTTCGCCGTACCAAATCCATACAAGCCCGTATGCCTCTTTAGCCAGATAGGAGTTAACCTTGAAATTGTCTGGGACTTCGGCGTTCATTCCGTTTGCAGGAATTAGAACGACTTTGCCGGTAGTCTCATACTGGAATCCGTGGAACGGACATTCCACCGCTCCATCCACCAGCTTCCCAGCCGAAAGACTTGCCCCTCTGTGGCAGCATTTGTCGAATATGCAGTGGATCTGACCACCGCTGTCTCTCCAGAACACCAGCTTCTGCGACATCCTTGTAGCTCCTGTAAGCCTGCCTTTCTTCACCTCTTTCGAGTCCAGCACGGCATACCACTGAGATTTAATCATGCAATCACCCCTTCCAGAGTCGCCTATTCTGACTATGCAAAAAGGACAAGAGACCTCGACAGATCTTCTTGTCCGAAATGACCTTCTTCACATAGGCCTTTTTTACTTTATCGACTTCAATATTCTGATATCGTTTAAATTCTTGAATGACCTTCAATCAACTGCTTAAAAATATCCATTATCTGCTTATCCACTCCGAGCATCTCCTTTTCCAAAGACACATAAAAAAACCACACCTAACTGAGTCCATTCTATCATATATCCCTGGATTTTTGAACTGAAGTCAACAGTTATCCATCTATCTTCTTTAATCCTAATATACTCCAATATCCCTACTCAATCCTAACTTTACCACTGCCGTCCAAGTTGATCCTGTAGGCTGCACCCGAGTACTCGATGTAGTAGATGTATTTGTCGTCAACCTCGCATATAGTGAACATCTCTTCCTCGTTCAGCTTCTCTTCAGCTGTTCCGTCCAGCTTAGATCTGAAAAATCCGTCTTTTTTCCCGTAGTACATCCAGTTTCCTTCTATAGCTACGAAATTCCCCTCTACAAGCTTTGATTTCTCAGAACCATCCAGTTTCATCCTGTATGCACCAACTATTTCACCTTTTTTCGACTCTTCGCCGTAGTAGATCAGCCCGTCTTTTATTTCATATATCCAAACTCTTTCTGAAATCCTCTCAGCGCCTGTTCCGTCTGTCTTCATCCTGAACAGATTCTCGCCATCTTCGTAGTAAATCCAACCATCTGAAACCGTCATGCTTCCATTGAAAGAATTTATCTGGGCTATCTTGCTCTTTTCAGTTCCATCTGTCTTTACTCTGTAGACTTCTCCTGACTTGAGTGGATAGTAGATCCAGTCCCCTGAAACATAGAATCCAAACATATTTTGTTCCTCTGTATCCACAACCTTGACTTCTCCTGTTCCATCTATCTGAATTTTCCTGATGCCTTCTCTGCCAAGATAGTATATAGTGTCTTCTTGGATCACGCTGTAGTTAGTAGCGACTCCAGGCTCGAATTTCGTCTTTTCCGAAAAGTCAGGCTTCATCTTGTAGAGCGTATCTTCTTTGATATTTACATAGTATATCCAGCCATTATTCTCCATTATTCTGCTGACAGTTGTCCCGCTAAATGACTCGCAGCCGCTCAGCAACACTATACTTGTAACAAAAAGCAGAAGCAGTCCCATAATTTTTTTCATATCTATACCTCCCTCCGATAAGTCTTCATACTCTTAACGTCTATAGTATAGATATATACCCATGGAAAAAGGCACCTAACCTTTCAGCCAGATGCCTCTAAAATAATTCTATATTCTAAACTTCTTCAGTCGCTCTACTCCTTCACAAGCAGTGTTACGGCTTCAACCGTAAAATTCACCAATCACTCTTCGCTTCGCTCGTGTTCTTGGGCATTTCTGGCATGAGACGTGCCTCTACTTACTTTGTAAGTAGGGCTACGGCTTCAACATGTGAGCTCATTGGGAACATATCCACAGGCTGAACCTTTTGCACGCTGTACCCGTTCTCCACTAGAAATGCTATATCCCTTGCCATTGTGGAAGGATTGCAAGATACGTAGACAACTTTCTTTGGCTCTACCTTGACTAGAATCTCAAGCACTTTCTTTTCGCAGCCTTTCCTAGGTGGGTCTATGACTACAACATCCGCTTTCCTTCCGTCTCTATATAGGTCCGGCATAACGCTCTCGGCCTTTCCTGCATAGAACTCCACGTTGGAAATATTGTTCAGCTCCGCATTCTCTATCGCGTTGGCCACAGACTTCTCCACATACTCCACACCGTACACAGTCTTGGCCTTTTCCGCAAGCATAAGCGTTATAGTACCTATTCCGCAGTATATATCGTACACGCATTCGCTTCCGTCAAGCGCCGCATACTCCATTACCTTGCTGTAGAGAAGCTCCATTCCATCTGTATTTACCTGGAAGAAAGTCTCTGGGGAAATCTTGAACTTGTGCTCTCCTACGTAGTCGTATATATATCCTTCTCCGTACACCACTCTGCTCTTAGGTCCAAGTATACTGCTTCCACCCGCCGTGTTTATATTCTGCACCACTGTCTTTACCTCTGGAATTTCCTCCACCAACAGGTCTGAAAGAAGCTCTATCATAGGCATCTTCTTCGCAGCCGTGACTATTACAACCATAGTATCTCCAGTCTGCTTCGAGTCCCTCACCACTATATGCCTTACGCAGTCTATATGATTTTCCTCTAGCCAGTCTTTAACTAAATCTGCGACTTTTCTGCTGACTTCGCTGTTTATATTGCAGCTGTCTGTGTCCACTACGCTGTGGCTTCCACGCTCATAGTAGCCTATCTTTATCTCGTCGCCGTTCTCTATGTGAAGATTGACCTTGTTTCTATAGTTTTCAGTCTTTTCAGCTGAAATTATGCTCTCGACCTCTACATCTACTTTTGCAAGCTTTGAAAGGGCGTCTTTTACCTTCTTCTCCTTCATCTCCAGCTGCTTCTCATATTTAAGCTCCTGAAGCTCGCAGCCTCCGCATCTTTCTGATACAGGACACCTGCTCTCTATTCTGTCTTTCGAGTACTCAACTATCTCAACCATCTTCGCCTCGGCGTAGTTTTTCTTCATCTTGGTTATTTCAGCCTCTACAGTGTCTCCCACTAAGGCTCTGTCTACAAATACAGCCAGGCCCTCTTCGGTTCTGCCCACTCCTTTGCCCTCATGCGTCATATCCACTATCTTTAACTTAACTTTTGAACCTTTATCCAAATTTATCATCTCGCTCTCTTTTCAAACCAGTTTGCCTGATCTGTATTGTAAAATTATATCCTTTACTCATGATTAAATCAACGCAATTAGAGTTGTATATTTCTACTTTTGGGTTTAAAATCATATTACATATACATATTGGGGGGATTGGATTGAAAAATGAGGATTTTTATAAAAATCTTCTAGACACTGTGGAAGATGGGATTTACTACGTGGACACAAATAGAAAATTAACTTTTTGGAACAGAGGCGCCGAAATCATAACCGGCTTCTCTGCAGCTGAGGTTGTAGGCTCATACTGCTACGACAATATACTAAGCCACGTGGATGACGATGGGAACAAGCTCTGCCTCGGAGGATGTCCTCTTCAAAAGACACTTGAAGACCATACAAACAGAACTGCATCTGTCTACCTTCACCATAAAAACGGACACAGGGTTTCTGTCTCGGTAAAAGTCATACCCATAATCGAAAACGGCACTGTAGTCGGAGCTGTAGAGACTTTCACAGACAACTCCAAGGAAGCGCTCATAATGAAAGACATTGAGCAGCTCAAGATACTGGCAAACCAGGACCAGCTTACAGAGCTTCCAAACAGGCGCTACACTGAGAGTTTTCTTAAGTCCAGGATGGACGAGTTTAACTCTTTGGGGATTCCTTTCGGGGTGATTTTTATGGATATAGACCACTTCAAGCGTTTCAACGATGATTATGGCCACGATATTGGAGACGAGGTGCTTAAAGTGGTTTCAAAAGTGTACAGGGGAGCCAAGCGAAGCCAGGACATTATAGGCAGATGGGGCGGCGAGGAGTTTATAGGGGTGTTTTCTGATGTAAACATGGAGCAGCTCTCGACTATAGCCGAGAGGATCAGGATGCTGGTTGAAAATTCTTCAGTCAGAGGGCATGGTGAGGAGCTTCGTGTCACCATTTCGCTTGGTGCCACTCTTGTCAGAGAAGGTGACTCTATAGAAGACATAGTCAAGCGGGCAGACAGCCTTCTCTATGAAAGCAAGCATAACGGAAGAAACAGAGCGACTTTGGATTAGTCGCTCTGTTTCTTTTTAAAACAATGTCTGGACAAGTGCCATGTACATTGCAGTTCCTCCGCCTATGCTCAGCAGCGTGCTCCGCCTCCAATTGTGCAGCAGCACTATGAAGAGTATGGAAGCAGCCTCTGGAATTCCGTGTGAAGGCCCTTTTAAGTCCACGCTCTTCAAGCAGTATACAACCAGAAGACCCATTGCCGAATAAGGCAGTACTTTCCCCAAATAGTCTATATAGGGATTGCTTGCGTTCTTGCCCTTGAATATGGCAAAAGGCAGAAACCTGGTGATCATAGTTCCAAAAGCCACCATAGCTATTATCACAACTATTTCAAAAGTCGTAAGCTTCACTCTATCCCCTCCTCTAGTACACCGCTTTCGCTTGCAGCTTTGTCCTTTTTGCCTCTAGCCAGTGTAAGTGAGACAAGTATTGAGATCATGGCCGGGATTATAAATCCGTCTTTTCCGAAAGCCAAAAGACTTAGGGCAGAACAGGTCACGCCTATAACTGCCGGCATATGGTTCTCCTGCGACTTCCACTGCTCTACAAAAGTCACTACGAATAGGGCTGTAAGCACAAAGTCCAGTCCCTCTATGCTGAAAGAGACCATGCTCCCTAGAAAAGCTCCCAGAGCTGACCCTGCAACCCAGTAAAAGTGGTTGAGCGCCGTTATAAAAAACATAAACCAGTTTCTATCCACTCCCTCGGGCGGCTCCGAGGAATGGACTATCGAGAATGTCTCATCGCAAAGCCCGAATATGAGATAGGGCTTTAAAGCTCCTGTACCCTTGAATTTATCTAGCAGCGAAATGCCGTAGAATAGATGCCTTGCGCTTACCATTATCGTCATAAGCAGCGCATAAAGCGGATTGAATGCAGTTGTAAGAAAAGTTATTGCAAGGTACTGAGAAGCCCCAGTAAATACAATAAAACTCATAAGCGCTGTCCATCCAACTCCATATCCCTTGCTGTTCATAAGTATTCCGTATGCTATCCCCAAGAAAGTAAACCCCGTGAAGACTGGAATTGTATGTGGGAATGCGGCTTTCAACGATTCTATTTTTTCTTTCAAATCCTTCACCACCTGTGTCTAAACTAAAAAAAACGGCGCAAATTCCCCCGTTATCTAAGTATACCACAACTAGAGTAATCTGCGCCTTTGTTATCTATTCAATTTTTCCCACATCTGTGGATGTTGCTTTTTCAAGTTTATAGGCCTGAACTCTGAGTCCACAAATATATGCTCTGTCCTCCCGGTTGCAAGCAGCTCGGAGTCCTCTTTTCTGAACACCATGTACTCAAAGTAGAACTTGGCCCTCTTTACCTCGGAAAGCCTAGTCTCTACAGTCACTATGTCGTCATACTTGGCTGGATGGCGGTACTTGCAGTTCACTTCAAGCACCGGCACCATTATTCCCTGGCTCTCCATAGCTCTGTAGTCAAGCCCTATATCCCTCAGGTATTCAACCCTTCCGACTTCAAACCAGGCCAGGTAGTTTGCATGGTATACAACGCCCATCTGATCTGTCTCGGAGTACCTAACTCTTATCTCTGTTCTATTCATCTAATTGCAAGCCTTTCTAAACCTTTATAGAATTCTTGTATATAAGCCCTTTAAGCGGATCCATTCTTATGACTTCGTCGTCTTCAAGCCTCAACTTGGCGTCTTCCACCCCGACTATCACAGGTATTCCTATGTTGAGCGCGACTATCGCTCCGTTTGAAGTGTAGCCTCCCTCTTCTGTTATAAGCCCCGAGGCTTTTTCAAGGTATTTAACCATAGGCTTTTCTACGCTCATAGCCACTACTATGTCTCCTGGCCTGAACTTTTTCTTGAAGTCCTCTAGAGTGGATATATTACATACCCTTCCATCTATAGGTGCCCTTCCTATTCCAGTTCCCTTGAGTATACTCTCACCTACTCTCTGGACTTTTATCATATTGGTACTTCCAGCCACCCCTACAGGTATACCTGTAGTTATGACTATAAGATCGCCGTCTCCTATAAACCCGTTGTCTATAGACGCATCTATCGAATGCTCTATCAGGTCATCTGTGGCATCCGACTCAGTAGCTATTACAGGGTATACTCCCCATACAAGCGAAAGCCTTCTGAACACTTTTCGAGACTCTGTAGCTGCTATTATAGGCGACTTAGGCCTGAAGCTCGAAACCACTATAGGCGTGTATCCACTTGCCGTAGGCGAAAGTATCGCCTTGGCCCCTAGGTTCTGGGCTGTGGCACATGCTGAGAAGCTTATGGCATCTGTGATGCTCGAGTCCTGCTGTATGGACTTCTCTTTCAGAATCCTCTTGTAGTTCATGGAGTCCTCTGTCTTTATAGCTATGTTCTTCATGGTTGTGACAGCTTCCACAGGGTATTTGCCCATCGCAGTCTCGCCAGAGAGCATTATGGCGTCTGTTCCATCGAGTATGGCGTTTGCCACGTCAGTGACCTCTGCTCTTGTAGGCCTTGGATTCCTTATCATGGAGTCCAGCATCTGCGTAGCTGTGATTACAGGCTTTCCAGCCTCGTTACATTTCTTTATGATATGCTTCTGTACCATAGGCACGTCTTCAGGCGGAATCTCGACCCCAAGGTCTCCCCTAGCCACCATTATTCCGTCCGAAACCTCTATTATCTGGTCTATATTCTCCACGCCTTCGTGGTTCTCTATCTTGGATATTATGTGTATGTCGGTGCCGTGGTTCTCCTCTAGCACCTTCCTTATGTCCAGCACATCCTGCGCCTTTCTCACAAAAGAGGCGGCTATGAAGTCCACTTCCTGCGCTATCCCGAATTTTATATCCGATACATCCCTCTCTGTGACGGCGGGCAAGTTTATGTTGACCATGGGGATGTTCACGCCCTTGTGGTTTGAAACAGGCCCTCCATTTTTCACCTTGCACCTTATCTCTGTTCCCTCTATCTTGACTATCTCAAGCTCTATAAGCCCGTCGTCTATCAGTATCCTGTCTCCTACCTTCACGTCGTCTGCCAGATGTTCATAGGTGACGCTGCAAATGGTGTTGTCTCCAACTATGTCCCTTGTTGTCACAGTGTAGTCCTGACCGTCCTCCAGTATTACTTCCTTTTCCGCAAAGTCCCTTGTCCTTATCTCTGGCCCCTTGGTGTCTAGCATTATGGCTACAGGAAGCTCAAGCTCTTCTCTTACAGCCTTTATCGTCTCCATCCTGGCCAGATGCTCAGGGTGAGATCCGTGGGAGAAGTTAAGCCTCGCCACATTGAGTCCCCTCTTCATTATCTCGGCCAAGACTTCTCTGCTGTCTGAAGCAGGCCCTATAGTTGCAACTATCTTAGTCTTTTTCATCTTCATCCCCCTTAAATCGAAAGTATGTCCGTCAGCTTGTAGGTCTCCTCATCAAATACCTTTTCCATTGAAAGCCCAATTTCTATTTCCTCTGCTACAAGCACTCCGTTTCGCCTTCCCACTAGCTTCCCTGCATCTCCTTCCAGTAGAAGCTGCACTGCCTTGGCTCCCAGCCTACTGGCAAGTGTCCTGTCAAAGGCAGAAGGACTTCCTCCTCTTTGCAGATGTCCCAGTATAGTCACTCTAGTGTCTATGTCCGTGTTCTTCTTTATAATGTCTCCAAGCTCGTAAGGCGTTACATCTCCAACTCCTTCTGCAAATATTATTATAGAGTGCCTCTTGCCTCTATTTCTGGAGTCTATGAGCTTCTTGCATATATTTACTTCGTCTAGCCCGACTTCAGGGACTATTACGCTGTCCGCCCCACCTGCAAGCCCAGACTGCAGCGCTATATCTCCGCACCTTCTTCCCATCACCTCTATTATACTGGCCCTTCCGTGCGACTCAGTTGTATCCCTTATCTTGCCTATGGCGTCTACCACTGTGTTTACAACTGTGTCGAAGCCTATAGTGTAGTCTGTATACCCAAGGTCGTTGTCTATCGTCCCTGGAACTCCTATGACAGGAACACCTAGCTTGCTAAGGTCCAGCGCTCCTCTGAAAGTTCCGTCTCCGCCTATGACTACAAGTCCATCTATGTTGAACACCTTGAGTATGTTCAGCGCCTTTTCCTTTCCTCTGTCAGTCATAAACTCGTCGCTTCTAGCGCTTCTGAGGATAGTTCCACCTCTCTGGATTATATTGGCCACAGATGAAAGCTCCATCTCCTCTATCTTGCCTTCCATAAGACCCTTGAATCCCTCTTTTATTCCAAGCACCTTCAGGCCGCTGTATATGCCGTATCTCACCACAGCCCTTATGGCCGCGTTCATTCCCGGCGAATCTCCTCCACTTGTAAGCACACCTATTGTCTTCAAACTAATTCCCCCTTGGTTTAAACTACTTTTATATTGCCTGCTCCAAGGAGAGATTCAACTCTCTCCTCTAGGCTTTCCTCTGATATATTTACCCAAAATTCCCTTGAAGCCTTAACTGTTTTCTTATTTTTTTCTAGATATATATACACAGGTATGTCTCCTGGGTAGTCTTTTAGCACGTATTTTATGTTTTCAATTTCAGCTATATCCCTGTCGTATGGCAGTTTTATATACACTTTCTTAAGCCCTTTCGACGCCTCGTCTATGTCGTGCAGTCGCTCCGCTATTATGGACTTTCTGCCCTCATCTTCAGATATGCTGAGTTTTCCGTCTACAAGCACTATCCTGCCCTCTTCCAAGAGCTCTCTGTGCCTCTCGTAGACAGCCGGAAACACCACGACCTCTATGTCTCCGAAGAGGTCTTCTATAGTCACGAAGCTCATCATGTTGTTGTTTCTGGTGAGCTTGTTTTTCTTGGCGCTTATTATCCCAGCTATCTTGACTCTCTTGCCGTCTTTGACCCTTTGGTCGAAAGAGCCTTCCTCTGATCCGTCGCTGTTTATATCGTGTGTGTTTATATTAGAGAGCTTCTTTACAGCCTCCTCGTAGTCTGAAAGAGGGTGCCCAGTTATATATATCCCTGTCATCTCTTTTTCCATGGAGAGAATTATTTGCTTGGAAAACTCCTCTATGTCTGGAAGGCTGTCCAGATCCAGACTCTTGTTCTCTGAAGTGTCAACTGTCTCAAAGAGCGAGAACTGCCCTTCTATGTTCTTCTTCTTTTCCTTCTGCACTCCGTCTAGTATCCTCTCGTATACAGCTATAAGCTGGGCCCTCTTGTACCCAAGAGAGTCGAAAGCGCCGGCCTTTATAAGGCTCTCTATCATCCTCTTGTTGATTGATGAGTCGGCCCGCTTGCAGAAATCCACAAAGCTCTTGTACTTCCCGCCATGCTGTCTTTCTTTGACCATGTCCTCTATGGCATTTTTCCCCACGTTCTTGACCGCCGAAAGCCCAAATCTTATCTTGCCATCCACAACTGTGAACTTGAGATAGCTCTCGTTTATGTCCGGAGGCAGTATATCTATTCCAAGCCTTTTGCACTCGTGTATATACAGCGATACGGAATCCGAGCTGCCCATGACGCTTGAGATAAGCGCCGCCATAAATTCCACAGGGTAGTAGTGCTTTAGCCACGCAGTCCTGTAGGCCACAAGCGCATACGCCGCCGAATGCGATTTGTTGAACGCATATTTGGCAAAATCTATCATTTCATCATAAATCCGGTTGGCGGTGGATTCGTCTACACCTTTCCTGAGCGCGCCCTCTATCTCGCAGTTGCCGTCACTGTCCAGCTTTCCGTATATGAAGTTCTTCCGCTCTTCCTCCATGACGTCCATCTTCTTCTTCCCCATGGCCCTTCTCACAAGGTCCGATCTGGCCATAGAGAAGCCTCCTATGTCCCGGACTATCTGCATTACCTGTTCCTGGTACACCATGCATCCGTAGGTAACATTGAGAATTGGTTCCAGAAGCTTATGTGCATACTCCACACTCTCAGGATTCTCTTTATTCTCTATATACCTAGGTATCTGGCTCATAGGCCCCGGCCTGTAGAGCGAATTGGCCGCAACTATGTTCTCGAACTCAGTAGGCTTCAGCTCTTTCAGAACCTGCCTCATACCCGGGCTTTCAAACTGGAATATTCCAAGTGTCTCCCCACGGCTGAACATCTCGTACACTCCGCTGTCGTCTTCGCCTATGCTCTCAAGCTCCACTTTCCTGCCGTAGTTGCGCTCTACAAGCTCCACTGCATCTCTTATGACAGTAAGAGTTCTGAGGCCCAGAAAATCCATCTTTAAAAGCCCAAGCTCTTCAAGCTCTGTCATGGTGAACTGTGTAGTTATACTGTCCCCGTTTCTGGAGAGCGGCACGTACTCTGTGACAGCTTCCTTGGATATCACTACCCCTGCTGCATGAGTCGAAGTGTGCCTTGGAAGCCCTTCCACTGCTCGGGCCAGGTCTATAAGCTCCTTTGTGTCGTGCTCGCTGTCGTATACAGCTTTCAGCTCCTTGTTGACCTCTAGCGCCTTGTCTATAGTCATTCCAAGCTCCATAGGTATCTGCTTGGCTATCTTGTCCACCTTGCCGTAGTCCATATCTAGGGCTCTTCCCACATCCCTTATGGCCCCTCTTGCCGCCATCGTACCAAATGTGACTATCTGTGCGACTCTCTCTGAGCCATACTTCCTGACTACGTAGTCTATGACCTCTTCCCTTCTCTCGTAGCAGAAGTCTATATCTATATCAGGCATGCTCACTCTCTCGGGATTCAGAAACCTCTCGAAGAGCAGATTGTACTTAAGCGGGTCTATATCTATTATGTCCAGCACATAGGACACGACACTTCCCGCCGCTGATCCTCTTCCCGGGCCTACCATTATTCCGTTGTCCTTTGCATACTTTATGAAGTCCCAGACTATGAGGAAGTAGTCCACATATCCCATATTCTCTATTGTCTTTATCTCGAACTCCAGCCTTTCCACAAGGCTTTCATCTATCTCTGAGTACTTCTTTTCAAGCCCCTCGTAGCAAAGATGCCTAAAGTACTCGCTATGATTTCCGTAGCCTTCCGGAATCTCATACTCCGGGAGGTGGAGTGTGTCAAAGTCCAGCTCCACATTGCACCTCTCACTTATCCTTGCAGTGTTTTGAAGCGACTTTTCTGGAAACAGCTTCGCCATCTCCTCGTAGGACTTCAGGTAGAACTCGTCTGTGGGGAATCTCATCCTGTCCTCTTCCCCTTCTGTCTTGCCTGTCTGTATGCAGAGCAGTATGTCGTGAACCTTTGCATCCTCTTTTCTTATATAGTGGACGTCGTTGGTCGCCACAAGCTCTATCCCGGTTTCCTTTGAAATCCTTATGAGCCCCTGGTTTACCCTCTTCTGCTCCTCTATATAGTGGTCTTGAAGCTCCAGGTAGAAGTTTTCCTCCCCGAATATATCTCTGTAGAGAAGCGCCTTTTCCTTGGCCGTCTCCGGCTGCCCGTTCAAGATATACTTCTGCACCTCTCCTCCAAGACATGCACTAAGAGCTATAATGCCTGTGGAATATTCTCTTAGCGTTTCATAGTCTACTCTAGGCTTGTAGTAGAACCCGCTTACATAACCCTCCGAGACTATCTTCAAGAGGTTCTTGTACCCTTCCTGGTTCTCTGCTAGCAGCACAAGGTGGTACATGCCGGATTCCCCTTTTACAGTCTTCTCTCTTCTGTCTCCGCTGGTCACATAGACTTCGCATCCTATTATCGGCTTTATGCCTTTTTTTCTGGCCTTCTTGTAGAAGTCCACCACTCCGAACATAGACCCGTGGTCTGTTATGGCTATGGAGTCCATCCCAAGCTCCGCTGTCCTGTCTAGCAGATCCCCTATCCTGGCTGATCCGTCTAGCAAGCTGTAAGAAGTATGGACGTGGAGATGAACCATATTTCCTTTTTCCATAAAATCACCTCTTTATTTCAATCAAAAAAAGATAGCATTTTCACACTATCTTTAAAGCTCCTCCAACACTTTCACTATTTCGGACATGGCCCTCTCTTCATCGGGTCCATCCACAATTATCTCCACTTCGTCTCCTTCCGAGATGCCCATGGCCATTATTCCCATTATGCTTTTTGCATTTATCTGGAAATCGTTTTTCTTTAAATATATCTCGCTCTTGTACTTGGAGCATTCCCTTACGAAAAGAGCCGCAGGCCTAGCGTGTAGCCCAAGCTCGTTTTCTATTTTAACAGTTTTCTCTATCAACTCTCTTACCTCCTTCTGACAGTTCATCAGCTATTTCCTCTAGCTTTCTCAGGCGATGGTTCACTCCGGACTTACCCACAGGCGGGCTCAGCAGTTCGCCAAGCTCTTTCAGGCTTGCGTCCTGGTTTTCAATCCTAAGCCTTGCTATCTCCTTCAGGTTTTCAGGTAGATTCTCTATCCCCATCGTGTTGTCTATAAACTCTATCTTCTTTATCTGCCTTAGAGACGCATTTATCGTCTTGGCTAGATTTGCAGTTTCGCAGTTTACAATTCTGTTTATGTTGTTTCTCATCTCTTTGAGCACTCTTATGTCTTCAAGCCTTAGAAGTGCGTTGTGGGCTCCCATTATGTTGAGCAAATCCACAACCTGCTCTCCTTCCTTTATATAGACTATATAGTAGTCTTTCCTTGTCACTACTTTGGACTTAAGCCCAAACGAATTCACAAGCTCAGAAAGGTCCTTGCTGTACTCGTCGTCGTTAGTTATGAATTCAAAGTGGTATGTCCTCTCAGGGTTGCTTATAGAACCTCCTCCGAGGAACGCCCCTCTTATATACGCTCTCTTGCAGCATCTGTCCTTGACTATGTTAGGAGATATCCTGTTACTAAGTCCGTAGTAAATGCTTTCTCTGTCTCTAAGCACCTCTATATCCCTAAGTATATGCTCCACCTTTTCAGACCCCTCTACATTTATCATGTAGCTGTTGTTTTTCTTGAGCTGTCTGTTTTTCCTGACCACTATGTCGCTGTGCACTTCGTATATTACCTTCAGCAGATTGAATATCCTTCTGGCTATGGATGCATTTTCAGTTGTCACCTTGAGGGAAATCCCTCCTCCGCTTATGCTAAGGCTTCCACTCATCTGTATTATAGCCGCTATTTCAGCTCTGAGGCAGCACTTTGATTTTAGTTCAAGTTTCGATATTTCGTCTTTAGTTGTTGTAGAAAAAGAAGGCATCTTAGTCGCTCTCCCCCTTTATCGCCCTAACGGCCCTGTCTATTATCTTCTTTTCGTCTCTGTACTTGAGAAGCGTCTTTGCCCGGTCTATATGAACAAACTTCACGTCTACGAATCCCTCAGATCTTTGAGGAACTGCATTCATGTTCTTGGCCTTCATAAGATACCAGTGCACCGTCTTTCTTATAAGCCTGTGCTCTTCTTTCATGCTTCTGAACTTGTACTTTATATATCCTAAATAAGTTATAATTTCAGCTTTCACTCTTGTCTCTTCCATCACTTCTCTTGTAGCTGCATCTTCTATGGTTTCACCTGGCTCAACTCTACCTTTGGGCAATACCCAATCTCCGTTGTACTTCTTGAGCAGTAGTATTGCATTGCCAAATATGACTATCCCTCCAGAGCTTATTTCTTCTCTCAATTTTAGACCACTCCCATAGTATTGTCTTTATTGATTATATCATATTATAAACCTCACAATGTTATAATTTGTATACTTTAATATGTTTTTATTGTATAATTGGTCTATAATTCTATGAAGAGAGGCGGTATTGTATGGAAAAGAATTTTATCCCAGAGGTATCTAGCTACCTTAGAAAGAATATGATCTACGTGCCTAAGGTTATATACAAGAGTTCTGGCATAAGAGTCAACGGAAAGCTGATCAGATCCCTTGTGTTCTCTACAGATGTTGCTATAATAAGGAATATAAATGCTGACGCTGTTATAGCCGTATACCCTTTCACTCCTCAGCTGGTGGTGACGCAGGCGCTTATGACTGCGGCCGATATCCCGGTCTTCTGCGGTGTAGGCGGTGGAACCACTACTGGGAAGAGGACTGTCAACATTGCGCTTCACGCTGAATTTCAGGGAGCCTTCGGTGTGGTAGTAAACTCTCCCACTGAGAACAGCGTCATAAGTGCGCTAGACGAAACAATAGATATTCCCATAGTTGTGACTGTCGGGTCTGAAAATACAGATATAGATGCCAGGCTGAAAGCAGGGGCGGATATACTGAACGTATCGGGTGGCCCTAGGACTATAGACATAGTAAAGAGCATAAGAGACAGATACCCTGATGTGCCCATAATCGCCACAGGAGGCCCTAACGAGCACACCATACTTCAAACAATAGAAGCTGGTGCAAATGCAATTACATATACGCCTCCTACTACGGCTGAACTCTTTTCCCCTGTGATGGAAAAGTACAGAAATCTGAATGACTAAAAACGCTGGCGAATTTTCGCCAGCGTTTTACTTTAGTCTTGAAGCAAGTGCTATTTTCACTATTATCTGGCTTAACTCGTTGCTGTCATGCCTTATCTTCTCTTTGTCTGACTCTACAAGCTTGTCTTTTACGAGAACTATTCCCTTTGCTCTCAGCTTCTCCTCGTCTTCTTCTGTTATAGAAACCATTTCGGCCCCATCTTCGCTATACCTCTTAAGAGTCTCCTCTGGAATCACACCTATATTGGAGATCACGTAGTCTATCATATCGTCATAGGAGTGTTCAAGCACGGCCTCTACATGGTCGTATATCCCGTATCCATCCGTCTCTCCTGGCTGTGTCATTACGTTCCCTATGTACACTTTAGTAGCCTTCGACTCTTTTACAGCCTTGGCCATGCCTTCCACAAGCAAGTTAGGTATTACGCTTGTGTAGAGGCTTCCAGGCCCCAGTACGATACAGTCTGCATTCGATATTTCAAAGAGGCTTTCATCTAGGGGCTTTGAATGATCCGGCTCTATTCTGACTCTCTCTATTCTCTTCCCTGTCTCTCTGCTCTTTATAGGGATTTCAGACTCTCCCTTCACCTTTATGCCTCCCTGAAGTTCAGCCACAAGCTCTATGTCTTCAAGCGTCACAGGAAGCACCTTGCCTTTTACAGCAAGCACGTTGCTCATCTCTTTTATGGCCTTGTTGAAATCTCCGTATATCTCATTCATGGCCGCTATAAAGAGATTCCCAAAGCTCTGCCCTTTAAGGCTTCCCTCTTTGAACCTGTGGTTTAGAAGCTTCTGCATCGTAGGCTCTGTGTCTGCAAGCGCAAGTATGCAGTTTCTGATATCTCCTGGCGGGAGCATCCCCATCTCGTCTCTGAGAACTCCTGATCCTCCTCCGTCGTCTGCCACAGTGACTATTGCCGTTATGTTGGAAGTGTAATTTTTAAGCCCTCTTAAAAGTACAGAAAGCCCTGTTCCACCGCCTAGGACCACTATCTTTGGTCCCTTTGAAAGCACCTGCTCTCTGTGAATTATCTCATCTACCGCATTGCTGTCGAACACCCTGTAGTTATTGAAGCTTCTGATTATTTTCAGCAATGCCCTTATTCCTCCACTCCCGGCTACTCCCAGCAGAAAGACTCCAAGTATTATAAGCGTTGAGGAAAACATCCTGTCGTTTCTCCAAGGTATCTGCACTCCATAGAAAAAAGTCACCACTCCGGACAGAAAGAGAATGAATCCGAGAGCGCCGAGAGCTATCCAGTGCTTTATATTGAAAAGCAGCCTTCTCCACCTTAAAATCTTCATAGTTATCTCCTCTTGACCTTACTTTTCCTGCTCTCTGTGTATAACCGTAACCCTGTATTCCTTGTCTAGCAGATATTCATTAAGCTCGTTGGCTATAGTGACTGATCTGTGCTTGCCCCCAGTACAGCCTATGCCTATCACAAGCTGGCTTTTTCCCTCTTTTATATAGTATGGAATCAAATACTCCACCATGCCCTTGAGCTTCTCTAAAAAAACTCTAGACTCTTCAAAGCCCATGACATATTCTCTTACCTCGCTGTCGTTTCCAGTAAGAGGTCTGAGTTCGTCTATATAGTAGGGATTGGGAAGAAATCTGACGTCGAAGAGCAAATCTATGTCCATAGGTATCCCCTTCTTGAATCCGAATGACACTACTGAGATGGAAAGCTTCTCGGACTTGCTTCCCTCTAAGAATATCTTCGTTACCTCTTCTTTGAGTTTTCCAAGCGTCATATTCGACGTGTCTATTATATGGTTTGCCTTGCTCTTTATGCCCTTGAGCTCTTCTCTTTCAAGCTCTATTCCCTTTACTATGCCTCCGTCTGGGCTGAAAGGATGTGGCCTTCTAAGCTCCTTAAATCTCTTTGTAAGCACCCTGTCAGATGCGTCTAGGAAAAGTATCTCGTAGTCTATGTCTGACTCACTCAGATCTTTTATGTTTTCAAAAAACTTGTGTATTGCGTCACTCTCTTTGGTGTTTATAAGAAGCGCCACATTCTCGAAATCGCTTTTCTTGCTCATTGTGAGCTCCACAAAGTCCTTAAGCAGCACAGGTGGAAGGTTCGCTATACAGTAGAATCCCTGGTCCTCTAGCACTTTCAGCACTTCACTCTTTCCCGCTCCTGAAAGCCCTGTTATTATTATAAACTTCATCTCTATTCCTCCCAATCTTCTTTCCACTCGCAGTTCTGTTCTACGTTGTAGATCAGCTTTCTGTTCAGCCTAGCCATCTTGACTACTTCCATAGCCCTGCTGACTTCCCCAACCCTTTCAGGGCTGTGAGCATCGCTGTTTATCACAAACTTAACCCCGGTGTCTTTTGCAATATTCAGATTTCTAAAGTTCAGCTGCCCATGGTTGGGGCTTGCATTTATCTCAAGCATAGTCCCATGCTCTTTTGCAACCTCAGCTATCTTTTTTATGTCTACTCTCATCCTGTCGCCTAGATGGGTTATTATATCCACATTGTACTTCTTTATGGCACCTATTATCGCATCGCTGTTTAGCTGCCTTATCTTCTTGAAGCTGAACAGGTTCATTGCATACATCCTGTAGAGATCTATCCACTTCTTCATCCTGGTGCCATAATGGTATCCTACAAGCAGTATATCCATTATATCAAGTATCTCCTGGTCTACATCTATATTCCCGGAGTAGTCCACTATATTGGCTTCAACTCCCAGCAGTATCCTTATATCCTTGTACTCCTGGTTCAAGCTGTCAACCTCTTCTCTCATCTTGAAGAAGCTCTCTCTCTTGGTCTTGAATACAAGGTGTCCTGGCCCGTGGTCTGTTATAGCTATTTCCTTTAATCCCTTTTTCAGGGCTGCCTCCACGTTCTGCCTAATAGTGCCTTTGCCGTGACTGTAAACAGTGTGTGTGTGGTAATCTCCAGTCAGTATCATCAATTCACCGTCCTGTCGCTATATTTCTTCCCCTATTATCCTTATCTCCGGCTCAAGCTGAATACCAAATTTGTCGTATACAGTCTTCTGTACAACGCCTATCAAGTTCAGTACATCTTCTGCCTTCGATTCGCCTAGATTGACCACAAAGCCGCAGTGCTTTTCAGAGACCTGTATATTCCTGTGTCTAAGTCCTCTAAGCCCTGCGTCTTCTATCAGCTTTCCGGCAAAATATCCCTCAGGTCTTTTGAAAGTGCTACCACCACTTGGAAGATGCAATGGCTGCTTGCTTGTCCTTCTCTCTGTGTAGTCATCTATCTTGGACTTTATCTCGTCTCGGTCTCCTCGATTAAGGCTTATCTCTACCTTGAGCACTACAAGCCCTTCAGCCTGGACAAGGCTCTTTCTGTATCCAAAAGCCATCTCCTCTCCGCTGTACTCTTTCACCTGTCCCTCGGAGTCTATACAGGTTACAGCGCTCACATAGTCCTTTATCTCTCCGCCATAAGCTCCTGCGTTCATAGTCACAGCTCCGCCTATTGTGCCTGGGATTCCGCTTGCAAATTCGAATCCACCTAGCGAATGTTCAAGCGCTTTGCTGGATATCTTGCTCATAAGCGCACCCGCCTCGGCCACTATCTTCTCTTCGTATACGCTTACATCCGACAGCAGCTCCGCTATCTTAACCACTACTCCTCTTATGCCCCCGTCTCTCACAAGCAAATTGCTTCCATTTCCTATTACAGTTACGGGGATGTCTTCGCTCCTGCATATATTCAGAACATCTTCGACTTCCTCTATGCTTGAAGGCTCTACAAGCAAGTCTGCAGGCCCTCCTATCTTAAAAGTGGTGTGGCGTTTCATAGGCTCGTCCACCATCACTCTCCCGTTTGCTACCACACTCTCTATCTTCTCTAAAATTCTCTCTTTATCCATCTCTGCACCTCTGCTCTGTTATCTTTCATACCTTAAGTATACTCGGTTTTCATGCAAAATAAAAGACTGAGTAGCTATGTACTCAGTCTTTTTGGGTTTATATTAATACTCTGACAATCTCTTGTAAGTTTCGTATCTTTCTTTTGCCTCTTCTTCTGCCTTGTCAAAAAGCTCTTCAGCTATATCTGGGAACTCCTTAGCAAGTGAAGTGTATCTAACTTCGCCTTTTATAAAGTCCTTGAACGACTCTACAGGCTCTTTAGAGTCTAGCGTGAATGGATTCTTTCCTTGCTCTTTTAGCTCTGGGTTGAATCTGTATAGATGCCAGTATCCAGAGTCAACAGCCTTTTTGGCTTGAGCTTGAGTTCTTCCCATTCCCTCTCTGATTCCGTGGGCTATACATGGAGCATATCCTATTATAAGCGAAGGTCCATCGTATTTCTCAGCCTCTATAAGAGCTTTCAGGAAGTGGTTCTTGTCTGCTCCCATAGATACTTGAGCTACGTATACATATCCGTAGTTTGTAGCCATAAGCCCTAGGTCTTTTTTCTTCACTCTCTTTCCTGAAGATGCAAATTTGGCTATTGCAGCTGTAGGAGTAGACTTAGAAGACTGTCCTCCTGTATTCGAATAAACTTCTGTGTCCATTACAAATACGTTTATGTTTTCTCCTGACGCAAGCACGTGGTCTAATCCGCCGTATCCTATGTCGTAAGCCCATCCGTCTCCACCTAGTATCCAGATAGATCTCTTGACTAGGTACTCCTTGTCTTTCTCTATCTCTTTAAGTAGAGCTTTAACTTCTTCATCTGACTCGCTGTTGTTTGAAAGAAGGTATAGTATCTTGGCTGTAGCCTCTTTCGAACCATCTGCGTCTTCTTTGTTGTCTATCCAAGCCTGTAGTCCTGACTTAAGCTCTTCTGAGATGTTCATCTCAAGAAGACTCTTCATATTGTCTTCTATCTTAGCTCTGGCATGCTTAACTGCCATAGCCATTCCATATCCATACTCTGCGTTGTCTTCAAACAGCGAGTTCGCCCAAGCTGGCCCTTTGCCGTCTTTGTTCGCACAGTATGGCGTAGACGGTGCAGATCCACCCCAGATTGAAGAACATCCTGTAGCGTTCGCTATCATCATTCTATCTCCATAAAGCTGAGTCACCGCTTTTATATAAGGTGTCTCTCCACAACCTGCACAAGCTCCTGAGAACTCAAGCAGCGGCTGCACGAACTGGCTTCCCTTTACAGTTGTAGGAGCCATCAAGTCGTCTTTCACGCTGACTTCTCTTGTAAGGTATTCCCAATGTCCTGCTTCTGCCTCTTGTTGCTCTTCAGCCGACTTCATGATAAGCGACTTCTCCTTAGATGGACAGATGTCAGCACAGTTTCCGCATCCTGTACAGTCGTAAGTCGAAATCTGTATCTTGTACTCCAGGTTTTCAAGTCCTTTTCCTATAGCCTTCTTAGTTACAAGAGTTTCTGGTGCATTTTTCTTCTCTTCCTCGTCTAGCAGGAACGGTCTTATGGCTGCGTGTGGGCAGACAAACGAGCATTGGTTACACTGGATACAGTTTTCAACTTGCCACTCTGGAACCATTACAGCTATTCCACGCTTCTCGTAAGCAGCAGTTCCGCAAGGGAAAGTACCGTCTTCTCTGCCTTTGAAAGTGCTGACTGGAAGGTCATCTCCCTCTTGTCTGTTCATAGGCTCTAGCACTTTTTCTATAAACTCTGGAACCACTTCGCAGTTTACAGTATCTTCTACAGCGCTGCTCCAGCTTGAAGGAACTTCTACCTTGTTAAGCGCCCCTATTCCTCTGTCAACTGCCTCGTAGTTCATATTTACTATCTTTTCGCCTTTCTTTCCGTAGGCTTTAACTATTGCACCTTTTAGATGCTTGACTGCGTCATCTATATCTATTACGCCTGCAAGCTTGAAGAATGCAGACTGCATCACCATGTTTATTCTGTTTCCAAGTCCAATCTCTTCAGCTATCGAAGTGGCGTCTATAGTGTAGAAGTTTATCTCGTTGTCAGCTATATACTTCTTCATGCTTGCTGGCAGCTTCTCGTCAAGTTCCTCTCCAGACCACATGCAGTTCAGAAGGAAAGTTCCTCCTTTTTTAAGTCCTTTAAGAAGGTCATACTGGTTTACATACGCTTGGTTCGAGCAAGACACGAAGTCAGGACTCTGTACAAGGTAAGTAGACTTTATAGGGTTCTTTCCAAATCTCAGGTGAGATATTGTAACTCCTCCAGACTTCTTAGAGTCGTACGAGAAGTAAGCCTGAGCATACATATCAGTGTTGTCTCCTATTATCTTTATGGCGCTCTTGTTTGCACCAACTGTTCCATCTGATCCAAGTCCCCAGAACTTACATCTTATAGCTTCCTTCGGATTTGTGAAGAAGTTTTCATCTATCTCTAGCGATTTATTTGTAACGTCGTCCACTATACCTATAGTGAAGTCGTTTTTCGGACTCTCTTGGTTTAGGTTGTCAAATACAGCCTTTATCTGTGCAGGAGTAGTGTCTTTTGAACCTAGTCCATATCTTCCACCCACTATTACAGGAGCATTCTCTTTGTTGTAGTAGATAGTTCTTATGTCCAGATGAAGAGGCTCTGCTATAGCTCCTGGCTCTTTAGTTCTGTCTAGTACAGCTATCTTCTTGACTGTAGAAGGCATCACGTTGAAGAAGTATTTATCAGAGAAAGGTCTGTAGAGTCTTACTTTCACAAGTCCTACTTTTTCCCCTGCCTCTAGAAGCTCGTCTATTGTCTCTTCTATAGTCTCGTTTACAGATCCCATAGATATTATTACTCTCTCTGCATCTTCTGCACCGTAGTAGTCAAAAGGCTTGTAGTCTCTTCCAGTTATCTTGCTTATCTCAGCCATGTAGTTGTTTACCATGTCAGGCACTGCTTCGTAGAACGAGTTTGCAGCTTCCTTAGCTTGGAAGAATATATCCGGGTTCTGTGCAGTTCCTCTAGTCACCGGGTGTTCCGGGCTAAGCGCGTTGTCCTTGAATCTCTTTATAGCGTCGTAGTCAACTAAGCTCTTGAAGTCTTCATAGTCTATAGTCTCTATCTTCTGTATTTCGTGTGAAGTTCTGAATCCGTCAAAGAAGTGAAGGAAAGGAACTCTCGACTTTATAGCTGCAAGGTGAGCTATTCCTCCAAGGTCCATTACCTCCTGCACGCTTGAAGATGCAAGCATTGCAAACCCTGTCTGTCTTGCAGACATTACGTCTTGATGGTCTCCGAATATCGAAAGCGCATGCGATGCAAGTGCACGTGCACTTACGTGGAATACTCCCGGCAGCAGTTCTCCCGCTATTTTGTACATATTAGGTATCATAAGCAGCAGTCCTTGTGACGCTGTGTATGTCGTAGTCAGCGCTCCTGCAGCCAGTGATCCGTGAACCGCTCCCGCAGCTCCTGCCTCTGACTGAAGTTCAGATACCTGAACTGTCTGACCGAATATGTTCTTCTTGCCATGTGACGACCACTCGTCTGTCACTTCCGCCATATTTGAAGATGGAGTTATAGGATAAATTGCAGCTACTTCTGTAAATGCGTAGGAAACGTATGCCGCAGCCGTATTTCCATCCATTGTTTTCATGTTTTTAGCCATTTGAATTCCTCCTTAGAATTTTTTGCTAGCTCGCTATTTCTTGTATACAATTTTGCCTCATGTTCTAGAGTATACTTGAATATATGCCCTTTAGTCAAGATTCTGAAAATTCTTTTTACGTATAATCAATCTTATTTTCACAGGTTTTTTCTATATTACCACTCTATTTAAACCTATGCTTGCCTTTGCTCTTGAAGTAATCTATCATCTTGTCTTCAGAAGTGCTTAAAAACGAATCTTCGCCTATTGACACGTACTTGAACACTTCCTCTATCTTATCTGTACGCCCGATGTCAAAAGCTATATGAGCATCGCTCCCCACTACCATAGGCACCCCGTACTCCTCGCACATCCTGGCTATCTCCATGCAGTTGCCCATGCTTCCAGCTCTGCTTGAGAGAAAAGAACTATTGTTTATTTCTATAAGTGTGTTCGTCTCCTTGGCCTTCTTGACTACAACTTCCTTGTCTATTGGAAAATTCGGGTTCCCCAAATGTCCTATTATGTCCACATACGGATTTTCCATGGCTTTCATAACGGCATTAGTGTTTTCCTTGTAATTTCCTGGTCTTATGCAGACGTCATGCATCGAAGCTATGACAACGTCAAGATTCTCAAGCACTGAATCCTCTATATCCAGATTCCCCTCGAAGTCCAGTATATTGGCTTCAACTCCCTTTAGTATCTTAACTCCACATATCTCGTCTGGAATTACCTTCTGGTTTATTATATGGTATATATTTGGGCTCCCTGGCATAGACGGTCCATGGTCTGTTATTGCCACCATCTTAAGCCCCTTTTCACTTGCCACTTTCGCTATCTCCATAACAGTGCTGTATGCGTGTCCGCTTGAGACTGTATGGCAATGCGTATCTACTACAAATTTCATTCTATCCACCTCACTTGTTTTAGCGATTCCTTTCTCTTTTGAAGCTCCTCTTTCAGCTTTTTGTCAAGCTCTGCAGCCGCATTGTATCCGAACTGCTTCTGCCTTGTATTTCTGGCGGCCACCTCGACTATCATGGCCAGATTCCTTCCAGGCTGAACAGGAACGGTGACTCTAGGTACATTTATACCCAGTATGTCTTTCGTATTCTCATCCATTCCAACTCTGTCATACTCTTTGTGCTCATCCCAGTGCTCAAGCTCCACCACAAGGTCCAGTATCTCCCAGGTCTTTACAGCCCCAACGCCGTAGAGCCTCTTTATGTCGAGTATACCTATTCCTCTTATCTCCATGAAATGCCTTATGATAGCAGGCGATGTGCCCCTGAGCATGTCGTCTATTCGCTTTATCTCTACGGCGTCATCTGCTACAAGCCTGTGTCCTCTCTTTATCAGTTCCAGCGCCGTCTCGCTCTTTCCGACTCCACTCTTGCCCATTATAAGCACTCCCATGCCGAAAACCTCGAGGAGCACTCCGTGCATGGTGGTCTTTGGAGCCAGCACGTCCTCTAAATAGACTATGAGCTTGCTTATAAACTTGGTGGTCGGAAGCTTTGTCTTCAGCAGTAGCACGCCGTGCTTCTCGGCCAAACTCTTTATGTCCGGGAAAGCGTATATATTGTTGGCTATTATAAAGGCGGGGATTGGGTACTTGAAGAGCGTCTCTATCCTCTCCGACCTCAGGTCTTCAGGGAGCGAGAGCAAATACTCCTTCTCCTGCTCACCTAGAACCTGTATCCTGCTCTGTACGAAGTGCTTGTAAAACCCTGTCATTTGAAGGCCTGGACGGTTTATCTCTATCCCAGATATGTTTATCTTTTCCAACCCCTCTGGCCTGTATATTATCTCTAGCCCTACATTTTTTATAAGGTCGTGCAAGTTGAGAGAATACAAATATCATCACCCCTGTCTCTTTCTAAAGTATTCATATAGTTCACTGGCGACTTTTAAGTTCATGCCCTCCACTTTCGAAAGGCTCTCTATATCAGCGCTTTTTATATTGGCTATGCTTCCGAAGTGAGCCAGCAGGTTCTTCTTTCTCACGGCCCCTATGCCGGGTGCGGTGTCCAGCACAGACTTTATCATCTGCTTGTTCATAAGCTCCCTGTGGTACCCTATGGCAAATCTGTGGGCTTCATCCTGTATTCTGCTTATAAGCTTGAACGCAGGGGAGTTCTTGGCAAACTCTATCTCCTCGTTCTCGTATATAAGCCCTCTCGTCCTGTGAGCGTCGTCTTTCACCATTCCGCAGACAGGTATTTCAAACCCAAGCTTTTTCAAGACCTTCTTGGCAGTGTTGACCTGGCCCTTTCCCCCGTCCATCATTATGAGGTCGGGAAATACAGAGAAGTTCTCTATAGCTATCTCTCTCTTCTTGGACTCTTCCAGTTCCTCAATGCCTCGCCTGAACCTTCTCTCCAGCACTTCTTCAAGCGAGCTGTAGTCATCAGGCCCTTTGACGTACTTTATCTTGAACTTCCTGTAGTCTTTTTTGCTCGACTTCCCGTTTTGAAACACCACCATAGATCCGACCGAGTTTACGCCCTGTGTGTTCGAAATATCGTAGGCCTCTATTCTGAGAGGGATTTTCTCAAGACCCAAGCAAGATTTCAGCTCGTCCAAGGCAAGAGTAGAGTCGTCTTTCGAAGCCCTTATCTTGGTGGAGTTTTTCTTAAGCGACTCGAAGGCATTCTTCTTCACCATCTCCATAAGATCTGCTCTTTCCCCTCGCTTCGGGACTGTCACATGGCTTTTCTTGCCCTTGAGCCCTGAAAGCCAACCCTCCAACAGCTCTAAGTCTAAAAACTCCTCTTCCACCAATATCTCCTTTGGAATATGAGATGCCGTCAAATAGAACTGCTTTATAAAAGAGGACAGCAATTCGCCTTTGGAAAGACCCTCTGTATTGTCCAGCATATAGTCTTCCCTTCCAACTATTTTACCACTTCTGATGTAGAAAATCTGCACGCAGGCTTCATCCAGTCCTCTGGCTATACCTATTACATCCTGGTCCAAGCTGTCGTCTCTCACTATCTTCTGCTTTTCAACTATGGCTCGGAGCGATTCCAGCCTGTCTCTGTACTTTACAGCCTCTTCAAATTCAAGCTTTTCGGCTGCTTCCATCATCTTGGACTCTATCTCTGAGACTAGCTTGCTGCCCTTGCCCTCTAAAAACATGATGACCTCTCTCACCATTTCACCATACTCAATTTCATCTATCTCTTTAAAGCACGGCCCGGGACATTTCCCTATATGGTAGTTGAGGCACGGCCTCTTCAGCCTTGGACCCCTGTCTAAGTTCAAACTGCAGGTTCGGAGTTTGTAGCACTCGCCGATTATATCTATTACGTCGTTTACGGCAGTAGCATTTGTATACGGTCCGAAATACCTCCCGCCCCTCTTTTTCTTGGAGCGCGTCTTTATGACCCTTGGATATCTTTCGTCTGTAGTCACCACTATATACGGATACTGCTTGTCGTCTCTCAGAAGTATATTGTACTTGGGCTTATGCTTTTTTATCAGATTTGCCTCAAGTATAAGCGCCTCCATCTCTGTGTCTGTGATTATATACTCGAAGTGGTCTATATTCGAGACCATGACTTTAGTCTTCTGGCTGTGGCTCTTCCCTGACTGAAAGTACTGGCTCACCCTGTTTTTAAGGGACACGGCCTTTCCCACGTATATTATCTCCTCTAGCTCGTTCTTCATAATATAGACTCCAGGAAGCTTGGGGAGGCTCTTTAGCTCTTCTCTTATATCAAACAAGTCTCTCACCACTGTTCTCTCTATTTCTCAAGTTTTGCGTTCACCCATTCCGAGAGCTCAGCTATCTGGCACTCGTCTAGCTCGCCTATGTTTTCCAGAAACACATGCGTATAAGACTTTTCATCTAGCCTTCTGGCTATAGTCTCTAAGCTCATGTCGTAGAAAGTCGTGACACTTCCATTTTTCCTAAACCTGTCTAGCGACTCTGCGTCTCTTATCTCCAGGAAGCTTATGCCCAAAGTCTCCACGTTCTCCCTTATCTTGTATGGCTCTTGCTGGTTCACAAATGTGTACATATGGTTTTTCCAATTGTCCACAGAGCTGTAGACCTCGACATTCACCCTGTTCAAATCTGAAACCTCGATATTTATTCTCACCATCTCGTCTAACTTCTGTTTTAAGTCCATCTCTATCCCACCTCTCTATTTTTTAAGGCTTTTAGCTAAAAACTGACCTGTGTACGACTCTGGCACTCTGCATATCTCCTCCGGTGTTCCGGTGGCCACTATGCAGCCTCCCTTGTCCCCGCCTTCCGGACCTAGGTCCACCACGTAGTCCGCCACCTTTATGACGTCTAGATTGTGCTCTATGACCACAACTGTGTTTCCGCTCTCCACCAGCTTGTCCAGCACAGTTATAAGCTTGTGCACGTCTGCCGAGTGAAGCCCTGTTGTAGGCTCGTCCAGTATATAGATGGTCTTGCCTGTACTTCGCTTGCTGAGCTCTGTTGCAAGCTTGACCCTCTGGGCCTCTCCTCCCGAAAGCTGTGTCGAAGGCTGGCCTAGCTTTATATAGCCAAGGCCTACATCGTTCATCACCTTCAACTTTCTGGATATCCCCTGTATATTCTCGAAGAACTCCACGCCTTCCTCCACGGTCATATCCAGTATCTCGGAGATGTTTTTCCCCTTGTACTTGACTTGAAGAGTCTCCCTGTTGTATCTCTTACCCTTGCACACCTCGCACGGAACGTATACATCCGGCAGAAAGTGCATCTCTATCTTTATTATACCGTCTCCTTTGCAGGCCTCGCATCTTCCGCCCTTTACGTTGAAGCTAAATCTGCCCTTGCTGTAGCCTCTAGTCTTGGCCTCCTGAGTCATGGCGAACACGTCCCTTATCTGGTCGAATATCCCCGTGTAGGTCGCAGGGTTTGACCTAGGAGTCCTGCCTATAGGCGACTGGTCTATCTCTATTATCTTGTCTATATGCTCAGCACCCTCTATAGAGCTGTGCCTGCCCGGCTTTTCCTTTCCCTTGTGGAGCTTCTGGTGCAGCCCCTTGTATAGTATCTCGTTTACAAGTGTACTCTTGCCCGATCCAGAGACTCCTGTCACTGCCGTAAGCACCCCTGTAGGGAATGCTACATCTATATTTTTGAGGTTGTTCTCCGAGGCATTTTTTATGACTATGGAGTTTTCTCCTGGAACTCTTCTGCTCTCTGGAACTTCTATGCGCTTTCTGCCGCTAAGGTAGTCCCCCGTTATGGACTTCTCATTGGCTATTATCTCCTCCACAGTTCCGGTGGCCACTATCTCTCCGCCGTGGACTCCTGCCCCAGGCCCTATGTCCACTATATAGTCTGCCTCATACATAGTGTCCTCGTCATGCTCCACGACTATAAGCGTGTTACCTATATCTGTCAGATTCCTGAGCGCCTTCAGCAACTTTGAATTGTCTCTCTGGTGAAGCCCTATGCTAGGCTCGTCCAGTACATAAAGCACACCTAGGAGACTGGACCCTATCTGGGTTGCAAGCCTTATCCTCTGCGACTCCCCTCCTGAAAGCGTTCCGGCCTCCCTGGACAGTGTCAGGTACTCAAGCCCCACTTCAAGCAGGAAATTAAGCCTAGAGTTTATCTCTTTCAGGATCTGTCTGGCTATATGAATCTGCTTCTCTGAAAGCTCCAGATTCTCTACAAAGTCTAGCTCCTCTCTTATAGGCATCTGGGTCAGCTCGTATATGTTCTTTCCACCTAGCTTCACAGCAAGGCTTTCAGGTCTCAGCCTTGCCCCTTTGCAGTCGGGACATATCTTGTTGCTCATAAAGCTCTTTATCTTGTCTCTCATGTAGTCGGAGTTTGTCTCTGCAAATCGCCTTTCAAGGTTCGGAATAACCCCTTCAAAGCTACCCTCGTATGTCTTCCATCCTCCAAACCTGCTGTCAAAGTCGAACTTTATGTGGTTCCCGCCTGTGCCGTAGAGTATTTCCTCTACAAGCTCCGCCGGGGCGTATTTTATCTTTTCATCCAAGCTGAAGCCGTATTTTTCGCATATAGACTTGAAGCTCCTGAAGTAGTATCCCTCTTCCGAAGTTGTGGCGAAAGGCGCTATGGCCCCCTCTCTTATGGAAAGCTCAGTATTGGGTATCACAAGCTCCGGGTCCACGTTCAGATGGCTGCCTAGCCCGTTACAGGTAGAACACATGCCGAATGGGACGTTGAAGGAGAACATCCTTGGGGATATCTCGTCTATGGCTATTCCGCAGTCGGGACATGCGAACTTCTGGCTCATCATTATCTCGTCTCCGTCTATGACGTCCACTATGAGCAGTCCGTTCCCGAGCTTCATAACCGTCTCTATGGAGTCTGTAAGCCTCTTCTCCACTCCAGGCTTTACGACTACTCTGTCCACTACTACCTCTATATTGTGCTTCTTGTTCTTGTCTATACTTATCTCTTCCCCAAGCTCCTGTATCTCTCCGTTGACTCTAACTCTGACGTAGCCTTCGCTCTTTACACTCTCCAAGAGCTTCTTGTGCTCCCCCTTTTTACCCCTGACTACGGGAGCCAAGAGCTGTAGCTTGGTCTTCTCCGGAAGCTCCATTATGGCGTCCACCATCTGGTCTATGCTCTGGGAAACTATCTCCTTCCCGCAGCTAGGGCAGTGTGGAGTCCCGACCCTTGCGAACAGCAGCCTCAAGTAGTCATATATCTCTGTCACTGTTCCCACTGTGGACCTCGGGTTCCTGCTGGTTGTCTTCTGGTCTATGGAGATTGCTGGAGAAAGCCCCTCTATATACTCTACGTCCGGCTTCTCCATCTGTCCAAGAAACTGCCTTGCATACGAAGACAGACTTTCCACATACCTCCTCTGCCCCTCTGCGTATATGGTGTCGAAGGCAAGGGACGACTTCCCTGATCCGCTGAGGCCGGTGAACACCACAAGTTTGTCTCTGGGAATCTCCAGATCTACATTCTTGAGATTATGCTCTTTAGCCCCTCTAACTACTATCTTGTCTTTCAATTTTCTCACCTCTTTTTCTTTCCGCTTATCTTCTTGAGTTTCTCTATCTCGTCTCTGAGCTCGGCCGCTTTTTCAAACTCCAGTATGCCGGCCCAGTACTTCATCTCTCGCTCTAATCCTGCTATTTTCTCTCCTACCTCGGCTCGCTCTATTTCACTCATATCCACTGCCTTGTAGTCTGCTCCATCTTCAGCCACCGCTGTAGCCTCTATTACATCCCTTATGCCCTTCACTATGGTCTTAGGGACTATGCCGTGCTCTGTGTTGTAGCTCTCCTGTATCTGCCTTCTTCTGTTTGTCTCGTTTATGGCCTTCTCCATGGACTTTGTCACTGCATCCGCATACATTATGACATACCCGTTTGAGTTTCTAGCCGCCCTGCCTATGGTCTGCACTAGAGATGTCTCGGACCTTAGAAAGCCTTCCTTGTCTGCGTCCAGTATGGCTACAAGGGACACCTCCGGTATGTCCAGTCCTTCCCTCAGAAGGTTTATGCCTACAAGCACGTCGAACACGCCTTGCCTCAGCTCCTTCAGTATCTGCATCCTCTCTATAGTCTTTATATCAGAGTGGAGGTACTTCACTTTTATCCCGGCTTCCTTGAAATAGTCTGTAAGGTCCTCCGACATCTTCTTGGTCAGAGTCGTGACAAGCACCCTCTCGTTCTGCTCAGTCCTCGCCATTATCTCGCCCATAAGGTCGTCTATCTGGTTTCTGGTGGGCCTTACGTCTATGATTGGGTCTAAGAGCCCTGTCGGCCTTATTATCTGCTCTACTGTGTTCTCCGAATGCTCCAACTCGTAAGGCCCAGGCGTTGCGCTTACGTAGAGTATCTGGTTTATGTGGTCCTCGAACTCCTCGAACTTAAGCGGCCTGTTGTCAAGCGCCGACGGAAGCCTGAATCCGTAGTCTACAAGGCTCTGCTTTCTAGACTGGTCTCCGGCGTACATGCCCCGAATCTGAGGTATAGTCACATGCGACTCGTCCACAATCATAAGGTAGTCGTCAGGGAAGTAGTCAAGCAGTGTGAACGGCTTGCTCCCCGGTTCCCTTCCGGCTATATGCCTGGAGTAGTTCTCTATGCCCTGGCAGAAACCCATCTCTGTAAGCATCTCTATGTCGTACATCGTCCTCTGCTTAAGCCTCTGGGCCTCCAAGAGCTTGCCTTCTCCTTCCAGCTCTTTCAGCCTCTCCTCCAGCTCCTGCTCTATGGTCTCTACAGCCGCCTTCACCTTCTCCTCAGAAGTTGCAAAGTGCGAGGCCGGGAATATGGACACATGGGATCTCTCACCTATGAGATTTCCCGTGAGCGCATCTATCTCTGTAACCCTGTCTATCTCGTCTCCAAAGAACTCTACCCTTATGGCGTTCTCGTTCGATGAAGCCGGGAATATATCCACTATGTCTCCCCTAACCCTGAAAGAGCCCCTGGTGAAGTTTATGTCGTTTCGCTCGTACTGTATGTCCACCAGCTTTCTGAGCACTTCATCTCTGTCTTTCTCCATGCCCGGCCTAAGCGAAAGCACCAGGTTTTCATAGTCTATCGGGTCTCCCAGTCCGTATATGCAGGAGACGCTCGCCACTATTATCACGTCGTCCCTCTCGAAGAGCGATGCAGTCGCCGAGTGCCTTAGCTTGTCTATCTCGTCGTTTATGGACGCATCTTTCTCTATATACGTGTCTGTATGAGCCACATATGCTTCCGGCTGGTAGTAGTCGTAGTAGCTTACGAAGTACTCCACTGCATTTTCAGGAAAGAACTCCTTGAACTCACCTGCCAGCTGTCCTGCCAACGTCTTGTTGTGCGCTATTATTATAGTCGGTTTCTGATTTTTCTCTATTATATTCGCCATTGTAAAGGTCTTCCCAGAGCCTGTCACTCCCAGAAGCACCTGATGTTTCTTGTTTTCCTCCAGCCCCTTTGCTATTTTCTCTATAGCTTGTGGCTGGTCTCCAGTTGGAGAATAATCTGAATGTATCTTGAACTTGCCCAAACAAATCACCTCTCTTTATACCATTATATATTATCTCTGCTGTAAAAGTCATCAAAGCTGATCAGAATATTCAGAGTAGCAAAAAACAGCAAGAACACTATCTTGCTGTTTTCAAAATCTCAACTGCCTTCTGAAGCTGCACATCCTCATCTATGGCGTCTATGCCTATCGACTCCACAGTCTCAGGAAGCTCTACCACTACATCAGGAGTGATGCCTTTCTTGTTTATCTGTCTACCCTTTGGAGAAAAGTACTCTGAAATAGTCAGCTTGAATCCGCTTCCGTCTGGCAGGTCGTTTACAACCTGTATAACACCTTTGCCGTAGGTCTGGGTTCCCACGATTGTCCCTGCCTTCATGTCCTGAATTGCCGCTGTGAGTATTTCGGAAGCTGAGGCGCTGGACTTGTCAACTATTACAGCAAGCGGAAGTCCCAGCTTATCTGGTCCGGACTTTATATACTCTCGCTTTCCTTGCTTGTCCTCTGTGTAGACCACAGTGCCCTCTCCCAAGATTTCATCTGCTATGTCTGCACATACGCTTACAGAGCCTCCGCCGTTCCCTCTCAGGTCCAGCACAAGCGAGTCTATGCCCTTGCCTTTCAATTCATCTAGATGGCTCTTGAAGTCTTCGTAGCTTGTCTCGTCGAATGAGGAAAGCCTTATATACCCTATGCTGTCCTCTATGGTGCCGCTCTTTACACTGTCCACCTCTATCTTGTCCCTGACTATCTCTTTCTCTAGCGTCTCCTGCTTTCCGTCGGAGTTTTCCCTAATTATGGTCAGCTTTACTTTTGTGCCTTTCTCGCCTTTTATATTGCTCACAGCCACGTCAAGCTGGCTTCCGCTGTATTCTACTCCGTCCACTTTGATTATCTTGTCGCCAGGCTTAAGGCCTGCCTTGTAGCCTGGGGTGCCCTCCATAGGCGAGACTATTTCAATCATATCGTCTTCGTTTTGGCTGACCACTATTCCGACTCCTACAAAACTTCCCGAGTTGGCCTCTGTGAACTGCTTGAATTCATCGGCGTCCATGTAGACAGAGTAAGGGTCGTCCAGAGCGCTGAACATGCCCTTTATGGCTCCGTCTACTATCTGGTCGCTGCTGTACTCTCCCAGATAGTTCTGGTCTATATAGTCTTCCATCACGTCTAGCTTCCCGTACTTGTCGTATATGTCCACTAGCTCTGAGTATTCGTCTCTTGAAACCAGAACTGTGTTTCCAAACGGGATATTTATAAGCTTGCCTGCAAAGACTCCAGCCACGCCTGTAGTCATGGCTGCGATAACCGAAATTAAAACCATCTTTTTTCTAGATATCATACTGCACCTCTTCGTGTCCTTATTTTTTATTATTATATCAGTTTATCGAAACCATGTCAGCTTTACAAAACAAAAACACTGGCCGAAGCCAGTGATCTAAAAGTTTATATAGTTTCTTGGATTTACTTTTGCTCCGTTTACCACCACTTCGAAGTGAAGGTGGGGCCCAGTGCTGTCTCCCGTGTTTCCAGAGTAGGCTATGACCTGGCCTTTCGACACTCTCTGCCCCTCTGAGACAAGTCTTCTGGAGTTGTGGGCGTATATAGTTACAATTCCGCCGCCGTGATTTATAAAAACTACCTCTCCGTAAGAAGAAGAGTAGTATGATCTGGCCACAACACCGTCTGTCGAAGCCAGTATAGGAGTGCCTGTAGGTACACCTATATCTATCCCCTTGTGTACAGTTCCCCATCTAGGTCCAAACTCTGAAGTGACAGGTCCTGACGCAGCCGGCCTTATCATACCCGAGCTTGAAGATGGTTGCGACGGTGCAACCTCTATATCTGGGCTGCCTGAATTTGAGCTTCCTGTACCTGTAGACACAGAAGAGCCTGCGGATGGCGGCTGTGGCTTTGAAGCCGATTCAGCAGCTTTCCTGGCTTCTTCTGCCTGTCTACTTTCTTCAGACTTTATACTATCTAGTATCTGTGCCGACTCTGCTTCAAGTCTGGCTATGCTGCTTCTGAATGCCACTTCATCGTTCTTAAGCGTCTCCATGTAGGCAATCTTGGAGTTCGAGATACTCTCTAGCTCCGCCCTCTTTGTCTCGGCCAGCCTAGTGGCCTCCTTGGCTTCTGACTCCTTTACCTTCAGCTCCTCGCCTTTAACCGATATTATCTCTTTCTGATTTTTAACTTCAGCTATTATCTCTGCGTCATATCCCACTATGTCTTTTATCATGCTGATTCTGTTGAACAAGTCCACTAAATCTGTAGATCCAAGCACAACTTCTAAGTACCCTGCAGAGCTGTTTTTATACATCACGCTGACTCTTGAGTTGAACATCTCCTGCTTTTCCTCTAGCTTTGTCTCTGCGGCTTCTAGCTCTTTTTTAACCGCTACAACTTCCGCCTCTATCTTCGCAAGCTCTGATTTAGCTTTTTCCAGCTCGTCTGAAGCCGCCCTCATCTGGGAGTCGATTTCTTCTATCTCTTTTACCAGTTTGTCGACTTCTCCCTCTTTCTTGTTCAGCTTCTCCTCAAGCTCCTTCTTCTCCTCTGAAGCTTGGTTCAGTTTCTGCTTGCTAGCATCTATGTCCACACCGTAAGCTGTCACACTCGATCCTGCCATCGACAGCATAAGCAGCGATAAAATCAGTTTTCTCTTCAAACAAAACACCTCTTTCAATTTTCTATTTCAAGATATAGAGCTTCATATCCCTTACTCCGAATTTTATGGCATCTGCATTGTTCATAAAAAGTATGTCTATCCTGTTGCCCTTTATGGCTCCACCTGTGTCCTCCGCTATGCAGTATCCGTATGGTGTGCCGTCCATATGCTCTATATACACTTTTGTTCCAAGCGGTATGACCTTTGGATCTACAGCGATAACGCCAGGCCTTAGTGCCGTTCCCATGGCCGTAATGCCTCCGTAGCCCCCGTTTTGCTCAGGAGATGGATCATAAGCTGTAGCCTTGACTACCATGGCTTCGCCTTTTTCGGTATTGCTGTAGTCTATCTCAGGTGCAGCCCCTGTATACTGGTTTCCTGAGCCCCCAGAGCTTGAGCTCACCTGACCTCCAGCCTGACTTTTGCCTGCATCCTCTGAAGGCTTTGCATTCTTTTTCTCTGTCTCAAGCCTTATCTCCTGCATTGTCCTCTCCGACTCCGAGTCAAGCGTCTCTATCTGAGCCCTGTACTCAGCTTCATTCCTTTTAAGGCTGCTCACTACAGCCTCCTTGGATTTAGCTAAATTAGAGGCTTCAAGCTTTCTCTGCTCTAGCTTTCTAGCTGCCATCTTGCTTTCTTGCTCTCTTTTCTCTAGCTGCTCTCTTTTCTCTATTATATCATCTTTTTGGGCTTTTACATCCTCTATAATGTCTTTGTCGTGAGAAACTATGTTCTTCACCATGTTGAGCCTGTCGAATAAGTCCACCATGTCCTTTGAGTCAAATACAACTTCTATATAGCTAGCAGATCTATTTTTGTACATAGAGCTGAGCCTGGACCCTAGGAGCTCTTGCTTTTGATTCAGCTTGTCTTCTGCATTCTTTAGCTCGCTCTTCGAGCTTGCTATATCTTGATTTAGCTTCACGAGCTTTTCCTCGTACTCCCTGAGCTCTCTGCTTGTAGACTCGAAGTCTTCTTCTATAGCTTTCAGCTCTTTTTCCATCCTATCGGCTATGGCACTATTCTGCTCTAGACGCTTTTGAACTTCAAGCTTTTGAGAGTTTATCTCTTCGTACCTGTCTTTCATCTCGCTTAGCTCTTCCCCATATGTAGTTGCTGGCATGCACAACATAGCAGTCAATGCTGCCAAAACAAACTTCTTGTTCAAATCGAACACTCCCCCATTTATAAAGAGAGAAAGCCGGACATCCAACTTTCTCTCTTTTTATACATCATATCTCTATTATCTGAGAACTCTTGTAGCTGATGTAGCTCCTTTAAGTGTAGCTACTCTTACAACGTCACCAGTAGTAGGTGCGTGGATATAGCTTCCTCCACCTATATATATTCCAACATGGTAAGCTGGCGATCCCCAGAACACTAGGTCTCCAGGCTGAAGTGCTGAAAGGCTGACCTTAGTTCCAAAGTTCTGCTGCTGTCTAGCTGTTCTAGGTATGCTGATACCCATCTGTCTGTACACGTAAGATGTAAATCCTGAACAGTCGAACCCGCTAGGTGTAGTTCCACCCCAAACATATGGCACTCCTAGGTACTGGTATGCCGTGCTCACTACAGCGCTTGCACTTCCAGTAGAAGGTGCTGGAGCCGGTGTAGATGGTGCCGAAGGCTCAGAAGGTGCAGTTGGAGCTGTGCTTCCCGTATTGTTTGCATTAGGCTCTCTAGTGCTGTTTTCTCTTGAAGGTGTCTGCGATGCAGCCGCCTCTGCAGCCGCTCTCTGTGCCTCTGCTTCAAGATTTCCTATCTGAGCTGTAAGGTTCTGGCTCTTAGAGTCTAACTCTGCCACTAGTACCTCTTTAGCTTTAGCCGCTTCTACAAGCTCATTTTTCTTTGACTCAGAAGCCGCTTTAGCTTGCTCTGCTTGACTTAGCTTAGTCTCTAGCTCTTTCTTCTTCTTGTCTATATTCTCTTTTTCTGACTTCAGTTCAGAAATAACTTTCTGGTCGTGGTTTACAAGGCTCTTGACCATGTCTACTCTTGTGAAGAAATCTCCTATGCTCTCTGAGCTGAGTATTACTTCCATATATCCTGTACTTCCACTTTTGTACATAGCCTCTACTCTTGAGTTAAGCTTGGCATTTCTCTCGTTGTACTTCTTCTCCGACTGCTCAAGCTCTTTCTTTATGCTTTCCACTTCTGCCTTTGCCACGTCGTAAGCTTCTTGCATCTTCATCATTTCCTCAGTGGCTTTGTTAAGGCTTTGGTCAAGCTTTTCTATCTCTGACTTTATGCTTTCCTTCTTGTTGTTGTTTTCCTCAAGCTGCTGCTTTAGAGTGGCTATATCAGAACTTCCAGTATCAGGCGCTGCGTAAGTAATTCCTCCGAATGTTATAGATAGTGCTAGCATTGAGCATATTAATCTCTTCTTCATCTAACAATCTCTCCTTTTCTCTTCTTTTATCTAGTTTCTATACGTTTAAGTATCTCTTAAGCGAAATCACACTTCCAAGCATTCCTATTCCCACTCCTATAGTCAGGAATATTATCAGTAGGTCTGCCAGTATCTGCTGAGGTGCTATCATATATGCGGCCATTATGTGGTAGAGTCTTTCAGTTATCATGGCGAATACGTATTTGTACCCTGCGTAGACCACTGCAAGCGCCACTCCCATTCCTATAAGTCCGAGCACCACCCCTTCCACTATGAAGGGTCCTCTTATGAAGCCATTTGTAGCTCCAACATACTTCATTATCCCTATTTCTTTCCTTCTAGCTGCGACTGTTATCTTTATCGTATTGGATATTATAAACACAGATATGAATATCAATACTCCTATTACAACAAGTCCTCCTATCCTTATGAAGTTAGCTATCTTTGTAAGTCTTTCAACTACATCTTTGTAGTAGTTAGTCTCTGTTATGCCTTCTATCTTGCTGAGACTTTCGACTACTTGATTTGATTTGTCCAAATCATCTATCTTTACTATGAAAGAGTTTGGCAGAGGGTTTTCTGCTTCCAACCCGTCAAGGAGATATCCTTCGCTTCCCCAGCTTTCCTTCATCTCCTTGAGTGCATCTTCCTTTGACAAGAAAGTGGCTTCCTTTACATTCGGCACTTCGCTTATCTTGTCAGACACCCCTGTTATCTCTTCTGCAGTAAGATCTTTGCTTAGGTAAACCTGCACCTGGTCGAACTGCTCTTGTGTGGATGTAGCCACACCGTTTATATTCAGTATCATAAGCAGTATTATCCCAAGTATCACTAGAGTGGCTGAAACAGATCCTATAGAAGCCAAGCTCATTCCTCGGTTCCTAGATATGCTGGTCATACCTCTCTTCAATATATCCAGTAGCATTCTAGGCTTCATAACCATACACACCTTTCTCTTCATCTCTTACTATCTTTCCATCTTCAAGGGCTACAACCCTTCGCTTCATGAAGTTAACTATGTCTTTGGCATGAGTGGCCATTACCACTGTAGTTCCTCTATTGTTTATTTCCTTTATGACTTTCATTATCTCCCATGCAGTTTCCGGGTCTAGATTTCCGGTAGGCTCGTCGGCTATAAGCACTGTAGGCTTGTTCACTATTGCCCTTGCTATGGAAACCCTCTGCTGCTCTCCACCTGAAAGCTCGTCCGGGTAGTCCTTTTCTTTGCCCTTAAGTCCAACCATCTCTATCACCTGGGGCACTTGCCTGTCTATCTGCTTTTTGCTGGCTCCTATTATCTCCATCGCGAAAGCGACGTTCTCGAACACCGTCTTGTTCTCTAGCAGTCTGAAGTCCTGGAATACAACTCCCAAGCTCCTCCTTATATAGGGAACTCTTCTTCCCGTCACATGGGTTATGTCCTCTCCATTAAGTATCAACTTTCCGCTTGTAGGATCTTCTTCTTTCAGCAAAAGCCTTATAAGACTGGACTTTCCTGCTCCACTCGATCCCACTATGAACACGAATTCTCCCTTTTTTATCCTCAGGTTTATATTGGTCAAGGCTATCGCCTTGTTGCTGTCGTACTGCTTGCTAACGTTTATATATTCTATCACTCAATCACCTCTACAGTCTTGAAACTTTATCCACCATGTTCTGTGGATAAGTTTGCACTAGACCATTATAATACTTTGTATTTTTTTTTTCAAACTTTTCAGAGCATTTGTAACCTTTATCCCTATTTATAGGACTGAAAAAGGGTAATCCTTTTGAAAGAACTAGTTATATTATAGTACTTTTTTGTTACCCTTTTGTAACCCTGAACTTTTGTATTTCCTCTTTATTTGAATTTAGCTCTTGTTTACTTTACATTTCACACCCTAATCACTAATAACTAACTATTTCACTTATGACATTTAAGCTCTATAAAACGCAGTGTTTCTCTAGTATAATCTACTTATACTATTTTAAATTTGGGGGTATTCTTGTGAAAAAAATTCTTAGAAAAGAGATACTAGAGGCTAGAAAATCAATGGATCCTGTTGATGTTTCCTCTAAAAGCGACAGTATTGCCGACGCTCTTTTTGGCTCTGAATTCTACAGAGACTCTAAAGTGATAATGGCCTATATCGACTTCAGAAACGAGGTAAAGACAAAAAGGTTTATAAAGCAGGCCGTAGCAGATGGAAAGCGTGTAGTGATTCCCATATCTGTAGTAGAGACAAGGCAGCTCATCCTGTCCGAGATAATAGACTACGACAATGAGCTTGAGTCAGGAGCCTATGGAATACTAGAGCCTAAGCCTGAATTCATTAGAGAGGTCGACCCTCTTGAAGTAGACCTTGTGCTTGTTCCTGGAGTGGCGTTTGACGAGAAGGGCTACAGGATAGGTTATGGCGCCGGGTACTACGACAGGTTCCTAGAGAGAGTCAGACCGTCTATACCTAAGGTGGCGCTCGCCTTCGAGCTACAGATGGTAGAAGACGCCTGTCCAGACGAGCACGACTTCCCTGTGGAGTATGTAGTCACTGAGAGCAGGTTGATTGACTGTAAAAAATAGATCAAAAAAGCGTATGAGTCCTAGACCCATACGCTTTTGATTTATTTGAAGTTTTGAAGCCCGTCTCTAACTGCCTCTATCACTTCATCGTTCTCATCTATTCTGTATTCTCTAGCTGGAATATTCTTTCCGTCTTTCATATCCCAGTCTGTGCCGTTCCAGAGCACGGCGAGCTTTATTCTGTCATAGTCTTTTATAGATTTGAACATGTCGTTAAACCACTTTACCTTGTCTCCTCCAGTCGAAGCCGAACTGAACTCGGTTATTATAAGCGGCTGATCGAATCTCTTGCTGTAGTCCGCGTAGAGATCCTTGTAGGCCTCGTCAAAGCTCCTCCATATCTCACCTTCATAGTAGTTCCCGGTGTTGTATGCCGTAAGCCCAACTACGTCTACATACTCGTCGCCTGGATAGTAGGCCAAGTAACTGTTGTAGCTGAAGTCTGGAAACGACTTCTCGTTTGGATTGAACACGTATATGAGGTTGTCGACTCCACGAGCTTCAAAGAAGTCATGTATATACCTGTAAGTTTCCACGTAAAGCTCAGGATCTTTTCCCATATGGTAAGAGCTGTAAGATACCCAGTCTCCGTTCATCTCGTTGTTCAGCCTAAAAAGCACAGGCATGCCAAACTCCTTGAATCCTTCAGCGTACTCCTCGAATACAGAGTCGTACTTTCCGTTCAGTATGTCCAGTGTCTTCTCGTCCTGAGTCGAAATATCGGGTCCTCCTTCAAAAGTACTGAAAGTCAGCTCTGGTACCCTACCTTGCTCTTTTGCGGCTGCGAAAAAATTCTGCTTCAGCTCTCCAAATCCATCCTGAAACACCGTATTGGTGCTGTAGGACAGGACTGCTGGAAATCTGTACTGTAGCTTCTGCTCTAGCTCTTCCAGACCCGTAAAGTCTGCCGCCTTATCCCAAGTCTCCACAGACGGATAGTATATGCCAAAGCTCTGCTGGCCTTTTTTCAAGAGATATCTGTCTACAAAAGCTCTCGTGTCTTCATTGAACTGTCTTGAGCCAATCAGTGACTTTGACTTGAACGCTTCCAGCTTTCCTTCCCTTTCGGTGAACTTGAACCCTTTCAGGATTTTATTTAAGTCAATGTCCTTGCTCTTTGACTTTACAGCTATGGTGTATATCTCCTTATCTGTCCTAGGTACAGATACCGTAGTGTAGTGGTTCTTATCGTTCTCCACTTTCGAAAGCTTTTCTCTGCTGTACTCTAGAACCTTGCTGCTTATTCCGTCAACTTTGACTGAATGTTCTTTGTCTAAGCTGAAAAGCTTCGAGCTCCTGATCCCTTCGTTTCCGTACCCGTCGTACTCAACCTTTGTGACTCCACCTAGCCTTTTTAAGTCGTCGTAGTATATAGTGATCTCTAATTCACTGTTTTCAAATTTTGTAAATATTTCAGACTTGGATGAATCCACTTCCATTTCTTCATCTGTCCCAAACTTGTATCCCAGTGGTTTATTTTCATATACTGAGCTGTAATGCCTTTCAAAGTTAAGTTCCTGAAGTTTTCGGCTTAGAAAGACTCCCACAGTTACAAGCATAAATACAGTTATTAAAATCCCAATATTCCTTTTAGTCATATCTATCCCCTATTTTTTAGATACAAGCTCCCTAGAAGCCTCTGCTATTTTATTTGAAGTGAGTCCGTATTTCTCCATAAGCTCGTCTCCGTCTCCAGACTCTCCGTATGTGTCCTGAACCCCTATTCTTCTCATCATCACAGGGCATTCCTCTGAAAGAACTTCCGCTACTGCGCTTCCAAGCCCTCCTATTACGCTGTGCTCTTCTGCTGTAACTATAGCCCCAGTCTCCTTGGCCGCTTTAACTATAAGCTCTCTGTCTATAGGCTTTATAGTGTGGATATTTATGACTCTGGCGCTTATTCCCTCTTTAGAGAGCTCTTCGGCCGCTTCTAGGGCCTTAGAAACCATGTTTCCTGTAGCCAGTATAGACACGTCGCTTCCCTCTGAAAGCACTATGCCTTTTCCAAGCTCGAACTTGTAAGTGTTCTCGTCAAATATAGTTGGAACCTTGCTTCTTCCAAGCCTTATATACATAGGTCCAACGTACTCTGCAGCGCTCAGTATGGCCGCTTTCGCCTCTACACCGTCTGCCGGATTCACAACTACCATATTAGGCATAGACCTCATTAGAGATATGTCCTCTATCGCCTGATGCGAAGCTCCGTCTTCTCCAACAGTAAGTCCTGCATGTGTAGCCGCCACTTTTACGTTCAGCTTTGGATATCCTATCGAGTTTCTGATTATCTCGTAGGCTCTTCCTGTAGCAAACATCGCGAAAGTGCTTGCAAAAGGTATCTTGCCTGTAGTTGCAAGTCCTGCCGCTATGCCCATAAGGTTCTGTTCAGCTATACCTACGTTTATAAATCTCTCTGGGCATACTTTCAAAAAGTCTGCCGTCTTTGTGGATTTTGAAAGGTCTGCGTCGAGCACGACTACCTTTTCGTTTTTCTCTGCCAATATTTTAAGCGCCTGTCCGTATGCGTCTCTAGTAGCCATACTAGTCATTTTGCATACACCTCCTCAATTCTTCTAGTGCTTCGTCTCTCTGCTCTTCGCTTGGAGCTGCTCCGTGCCATCCTGCTTCATTTTCCATGAAAGACACTCCTCTACCCTTGGTAGTCGAAGCTATTATTATGCTAGGCACACCCTTTGCCTCTTTGGCTTTTGCTATCGCATTCTGTATCGATTCGATGCAGTGTCCGTCTGCCTCTATTACGTTCCATCCGAAGGCCTCGAACTTCTTCTCTATAGGGCTTATATTCATTACATCCGAGTTTTTTCCGTCTATCTGAAGTCCATTGTGATCTAGTATCGCTGTAAGGTTGTCTAGTCCGTAGTGAGCCGCAAACATGGCTGCTTCCCAGACTATTCCCTCTTGAGTTTCACCGTCGCCTAGCAGCGCATATACTCTGTAGTCGTCGTTTGAAATCTTAGCTGACTTGGCCATTCCACATGCAGCAGAAAACCCTTGGCCCAGCGAGCCTGTAGACATGTCCACTCCTGGCGTCCCCTTCATATCAGGGTGCCCTTGAAGCATTGATCCAGTCTTTCTAAGCTTCTTCAGCTCTTCTTTCGGGAAATACCCTCTCTCAGCAAGCGCAGCATATAGCACTGGCGCGCCGTGTCCCTTTGAAATGACGAACCTGTCTCTGTCTTCCATATTCGGATTCTTTGGATCTATATTCATTTCATCAAAGTACAGAACCGAGAGAATCTCGCAAGCTGAAAGCGAACCTCCAGGGTGTCCTGATTTAGACTCGCAGAGCATCTTTATTATGTCTTTTCTGAGCCCATTGGCTATTTGCTGCAGTTCTTTTTTATCTCTCATCTTTCTCCTCCTACAATCTTCTTGTGTATATCGTACACATTCCTATAGTATTGTAACATCTTTGAATGCTTTTTTTAAGGCGTTATTTCACACTATCTCTAGTAAATATGACCGTCAGCATAAAAAGCGGCAGCGAAAGCTGTCTCGTTATACGCCTAGGATCCTTAATCAACCTGTAGAACCACTCCAGACCTAGCTTCTGGTATATCTCAGGAGCCCTTTTTGTCTTTCCGGCAAGCACATCCATAGTTCCGCCGTTTCCTATGGCCAGCTTTATGTTCAGCTTGTCCTTGTTCTCCTCTATCCAGTACTCCTGTTTTGGGGCGCCAAAGCCCACAAACAGTATGTCGGCTCCTGAGCTGTTTATGTCAGAGATTATCTTCTGCTCTTCCTCATGTCCGCCCTTTCCTATATGCGCTCCCTTGAAATAGCCGTTGTGGTATCCTGCTATCTTAGCTCCAGGATATCTCTTGACTATCTCTTCGCCTGCTTTCTTGGCTATTCCCTCTTCTCCTCCCAGAAGATAGATAGAGTAGCCTCTTTTGTCGGCTATGTCCAGCATCTCTATTGAGAGGTCGAAGCCTGCCACCCTCTCTTGCAGAGGCTTCCTCTTTATTCTAGAGGCGTATACAAGCCCAATTCCGTCAGGCACAACAAGGCTTCCCCTGTTCAGTATCTCCCTGAGCCTCGTGTTTTTTCTAGCCTCCATGACTATCTCAGTGTTAGGGGTGTATAGGGTGTCTAAACCGTCTCTAGCTAGAAACTCTTCCACTGTAGCTCTAGCTTCCTCCATGCTTTTATTTCCTATAGATACTCCAAGTATTTCTACTTTTTCATTCATTTAATCACCTTATTTTTCTAATAGTCTATCTATTTCAGACGTGTTCTTCTTGAGTTTTTCTCTTAGATAGCTCATTTTCTTCTTTATCCTGTTCTTGTTCTCGCATTCAAATTCAAGTTTTCTAGCTATTTCATCGTAAAGCAGCTTAAAGTCAAGCTCGTCTATTTTCGCAAACACACTCTCGGATATATTGCCCATGAAGTTCTCTATCTTAGGGTCGTACGAAAGGGCTATCATCGGAACAGACATGACTGCGCTGAATATTATGGAGTGCAGCCTCTCTCCAACGAGAAGGTCCATATTGCCGAGTATCCCCAGCAGTTCTGGAATCTCGTAGCTTTTGTTTAAAAATATGGCCTCGTTTTTCATCTTGGCCTCTATCTCAGACAGTATATCTATGTCTTCTCCGTGGTGAAATGGAATAAATACAACCCTTAAGTCCAGCTCTTCTACTAGCTTGTCGGAAAGCGCTGCAATATCCGCTATAAACTTGTCTGACTTCGCCTTGCCTCTTATTGCAAACCCCACTAGCTTCCTTCCATTTTGCTTTAGTCCTTCCTTTTCCAGCATCTCCAGCCCTTTCGACAGATCGCCAGGCTCAAGCGCCACCACCGGGTCAGCGGTCACATATATGTTGGGATTTTTTACGTTTAGCTTCCTAAGCTCCTGCTCAGACTTTCCGTCCCTGAGAGTTATGACGTCCACCCTGTCCAAGACATGCTTGGTCAGCTTTTTGTTGAGCGAGTGGCTTATAGGTCCAATTCCCTGACTGTATATCAGCACTTTCTTTCTGAGCATTATGCCTATGCACATTATGGCCAAGTAGTAGATTATGCTCTTCTTGCTAGTGCTGTCTTGAAGCAGCGATCCGCCGCCGCTTATAAGCAAATCGCATTTCTTTATCGAGCTTATTATTTGAAATGGATTTTTTCTGCTTATAGCCTTGACGCTGTGCTTGCTCTCTGTCAGTTCCGGATTTTTAGAGAGCACAGTTATGTCTATGTTCTCTACATTTGTCTTTAAATCTGAAACCAAGGCTCTCAGTATTGACTCGTCTCCAATGTTGTTAAAGCCATAATAGCCCGAAATAGTAATCTTACTCATCTGAAGTTTCTCCCTTTGTTTTTCCAAACAGTCTAATTAGTGCGTATAACGCAAAAGTGTACAGGACTCCTAAAGCAAGCCCTATGACTAAAGAGTAAACTGTTCTGGCAAATGATATATATATCGGAGTCTTGAAGTGGCTGAATGTGTTTATTATAGATGTCTGTCCAATCACAGCAGCAAGTCCAGCTATAAAGACGCCCAGCTTCCATCTCTTTACAGCCATATATGTCCCCACGACTATTGCCGGGAAGGCTATCAAGAATTCCTTGGTTCTCGGCCTCGCAAGGAACTTAAGCTCCATGGTGTTTCTGAATATCATCTCTAGCTCAGAAGGCTGGATATTTGACTCATGGCCAGTCCTAGCTAAGTATACATATCCTGCTCCCGCTATCGCCACCGCTATTATCATGTATAGTACTTTCACATTGTCTTGTAAAACCTCTTTGAAGTCCTCTATTGTAGCCCTTGTCTCAGATGACGACTTTTCACTCTTATAGCCGAAGTACCCTAGAAACAGCAGCATGTAGACTACGATAGGCGCCATTTGTGATAATTTCACTCCTTGGAAATACTTTATGTCAAGCAGGTTGACTATATCCGACATGATCGCCCCCACTACAAGGGCTCCTGTCAGAGATATCAGCGATGTGACTACAAGGGCTTTTGAACCTGAAACGATAGCTCTCTTGACGTCGCCTCCGTTCTCCAAGTACTGACTTTTCAATACGCCAACTAGGTATACCATGGACACGCTCGGGAAAACTATAGACACTAGAAGTGCAATCACCATATATCCAAGCGATCCTCCAAACAAGCCCAGCACGGCCACTCCTAGCAGTCCAGCTATCGCCGCCAAATTCCTAATCTTTCTGTCTACGTTGAATAAACGCTCTAAAAGTATCAGACCTAGAGCCACTGCACTAGTTCCAGCTATTATCCCTAGTATTTTGTTTACATGGTTGGATTTGAAAGGCACGGCCTCTCCATAAGATATCCCGTGGTCTTCAAGTCTGTTTGCCAAGCTAGAGAACATCCTCTCGTATTCCCCAAGCTCTGTCACGTATCTTTTTTCTTCCGACTTAAACGGCCTGAAGTAAACCAGCTTTATATTCCTCTCGGTAACTCCTCTGTATATGGTATTCTCTATCTCTTCGGAGCCTTCGTAGTTGTAGTACTTGTACCTCTCCTGTATATAAGGAGCGATGCTGAATACTTTGACTGCGCTGTAGTCCAGCCTCTCTAGAAGCTTGTTCATTCCTTTTTGGCTTATATAGCTTCTCTGTACGTCTGTCTCTACAATCCCAAGCTTCAGTTCCTCTGAATTTATGAGCTCTTCAATCTCGTCAATCCTGTCGTCTTGATCAGAATGCCCCAGTATCTCTTTTCCTCCAAATATAAGGTAGTCCGACCTGTTCTCCAAGTCTTTGTATTCTTCTACTATACTGTTGAAATAGCTCTTTCCGTTCCATCCTTCGACTGTATTCGAGATCCTAGGGAGCACTTCAAGTCCTGACTCCTTTATAACCTCAAGCTTTTCAGGGTCGAGACCTATATTCAAGTCTTCAACCTTTGAGTCAAGCATATTAGACTCTTGAGCTATCTTGTTTCCCTCTTCATCTATAAGGTATTCTGTCTCTGGGTAAAGTGCTTCCGACATCCCTCCGTCTATGACCAGGTATCCATTCTCTTCCGACCTAAACACCGAGACTTTCTTTCCATATTTCGACTTCATGTTCTCGGCTATAAAGTCGAAGCTCTCGAAGTTGTCCACAGATACCAAAATATCATACTTATCTGTCTCCGGGCTGTTTATATAGTCCACAACTTCTTTGGGGTAGTTCTGCTCCCACTCTACTTCCTTTTTCAGCTGGTAGAGAAGCACTGTGGATATTCCGTCTCTCTCTTCTTTCATGCTTCTAATGGTCTCGTAGTTTATGGCTACGGCACTAGCTCCCATGTTTCCCAGCTTCTCGAGCCACCATCCTAGACTTTTGTCAGACTGCTCTGCAAGTTTTTCTATTTCATAGTAATCCAGTACAAAGTCAATCTTTCTGTCGTTCATCTCTGTGGATATTCTGTTGAACATAAGCAGACTTGAAGACAGCAACGATGCAATTAGTAAAATAATTATCATTCTGTTGTTCTTTATCATATTTTCTCCTTTCACAGCTAGTTGTCTCTGTTCCTGCTGTAGTAGTATTCTATATTCTCGAATTCTGATATCTCCGTCTTCCCGTCAGACGATAGCTTTTTGGTATAATCTCCATTTTCCTTGAAAAGTATATTGTTTAAAACGTCTATCTTCTTCTTGACGTCGCTCGAGTACTGCATAAACTCATTTCCCTTCCATCCTACATACTCGAAAAGCTCTGTCATCAGGAAATTAGGGCTTATTGTATCTCCTTCCCCTTCAAAGTCTACTTTCAAGGCCTTCTTTGCAGCTTCGTTACCCCAAAATATATACTGGGTTTCATAGTGGTTCACTGCTCCGTCTATTTTAGAGAGATTGTCGTCTATGCCTAGCATCTCGAAGCCTACGTTGTTCTCTCCAAGGCTCGGGTTGTGGTCTCCAAACAGCACCACCACGGTCGGCTCTTCGGAGTCTCTAAAGTACTCTATCAGCTTTTCAATCGCCTTGTCTGTCTTCTCTATCCCAGCGAAGTAGTTGTTTGCCACATTGTAAGTCTTTTCGTCATAGCTCTCCTGGAACTTGACTGATGGACTCTCCACTTCCGTATCTGGGTAAGGACCGTGATTTTGGTATGTTGTGGCAAATCCAAAGTACTTTTCCCCTTCATCCACACTCTTCTCAAAGTCTTCTATTATATGGTCAAAAAAATCGTAGTCCTCTAGGAAGTGTTCGCTTACCTGACTGTATTTATTCTCGAAATAATAGAAATCGTCAAACCCTATATTGGGATTTATATTCTGTCTGTTGTAGAACCATCCATATATCGGATGATGAAACTCTGTCCTGTATCCCTGCTCTTTGAAGTACCAAACATATGAATTGGTGGGTATCCTGTACTTGGGGTTGTTATAATTACCTGTCAGATAGCTTCTCTCGGTCTCTATTGTCCCACCGCCAAATACATTAGTAATCAAGTTCCCTCTGTAGGACTCTTCCTCAAGCTTGTGATAGTATTCGTACGGGCTTCTGTTCCACTCTATGCTTTCGTACTTTGTAAAGTCGCTATACGCCTCCAGCATGATAGACACCACGTTCACTTTCTCGCTAGGCGCTATGTCGGTGTAGTGGTACGATTCAAGCGTCTCTTTCGCTTTTTTTTCGTCATATCCCTCTGGCTCGCTGTCAAAAGAGTCCTTTATGCTGTATATGAAGGGATATACAAAGCCTTTCGACTTAAACTGCTGTGTCTGCGACCATATGTTTATAAGCTCCTTGTCTCCTAGCTTTGCATATACGGCGTCAGACTTGTATACTCCACTGTAGACAAAGCCTCCTAGAATTGCAATCGTCACAAGCAGCTTTGCTCGCATCTTTTTCGAGTCTATTCTGTAGTCGAAAAAGAAGAACAATATCGCCGCTATTGCAACAAGACCCGCCACCATTAGCTTCATGTTGGAAGTCAATGCTATGCTGTACTTGTCAGCCATGGCGGTTGACTCTCTAAAGAGCACTATATCTATAAATAGAAATGGCTCGTCTCTGTATATCAGCTTGAACTTGTTTACAATAGACATCGCAACCCAAAGCGCGGAAGACGTTAAAAAGCCTATCCAAAGCCTGTTGCTCAAAATATAGACTGATGTGAATACTAAAGCCACTGGCAGGAAATTCAAAAACATCAGAAGCGGGTCTTCAAAGTAGCTTAAAAACAGGGGCGAGTCTAGAAGCGCCACTTCATCTGAGAACATGAATGTAAAGAATGTTATCAGACAGCTCAGAGCTGAGATCATAGCTCCAATCAAAGCAGCCTTTTTGACTTTACCTTCTACCCTAAAGATCTCTCTTCTTTTATCCATTAAGTCGTCCCTCTCCCTTTAACATTTGTTCTATATGTAAATTTAGCATATATATAGTTTTTTCTCTACAATTTAATAAAGATGGTATCTTGTTTAATACCATCTTAAATGTCAGATAGGCCAAAGCTGGTCTTAAGTGCTTCGTCTACCTTTTCCATCATATCGTCGTCAAAGCGTCCTATTTTTTCCTTGAGTCTTTTTTTATCTATTGTTCTGACTTGCTCTAAGAGGACAACAGAGTCTTTTGTAAGTCCATACCCAGGCGCAGGTATCTCTACATGAGTCGGCAGTTTAGCTTTGTTTATCTGAGAAGTTATAGCTGCAACTATTATCGTAGGGCTGTACTTGTTCCCTATGTCATTTTGCACAACTAAAACGGGTCTGACCCCTCCCTGTTCTGAACCTATAACAGGACTCAAGTCAGCATAGAATATATCCCCTCTTTTTATCAAAAGCTTCCACAACCTGTAAGGCTTATTTCATAAGAAAGAAAATCTCTTATATCTTGCGAGAATCCGTCCTCTGAAAGCTTCCTATTTATATGACTCATCTCCAAATAGCCACTTTTCATGGCCTCTGTCATCTTTATCCTTCTCCGCTCTCTTAGGTAAAGCTTCATAGCTTCTCTTACAAATTTGCCTTTTTGTATGTCTTCATTATGTGCTGCTTCTTCTAGTTCATCTATCAAGCCGTTTTTAAATTCAAGCTCAATTTTTTTGGTCTCAGCCATGCAAGCACCTCCCCAGACTTAAAATAGTTTCTATGTACAATAGCCCTGACTCGCGATACTTAAAACCATTATATATGAGTATCTTTGCCTAGTCAACAGCGTTAGGCCTACTATGATGTCTATGTTCTATTGTAAATAGTCAGCTATCTCCAAAAGCTTTCCGCCTGAAGTATAGACTCTCGGTATTCTCATTCCAACCATGCAGAGTATTTCATAGCTTATGGTACCCAGCGCCTTTGCCAAGCTGTCTGCATTGTTCACATCGCTGCCGTATCCAAATGCTATAACTTCGTCTCCTATTTTCGCCTCTTCTATGTCAGTGCAGTCTATCATAGACTGGTCCATGCATATATTGCCTATAAGCTTTGCTCTTTTTCTTCCCACAGACAGGCTGAGCTTGCCCGAAAGCAGCCTTGTAAACCCGTCCCCGTAGCCTAAAGGCACTGTGGCCACTTTAGTAACTCTCTCCGCTACATAGCTTCTTCCATATCCAACCGACTCTCCCGGCTCTATCTGCTTTATATTTGAAATCCTGGTTTTCAGCGTCATGACTTCTCTCAGCTTTATTTTGCTCCTCGAAACTTCATCTGAAGGGTAGTAGCCGTAAAGCATTATACCAGGCCTCACTATGTCCAGTGTATACTCCTGGAGGTCTATTATGGCGCCGCTGTTTGAGACATGGGTGTTCTTTACCTCAACTCCTCTTGATCTCAGTTCATCCAGTATGTCCGAAAACTTCTTGAACTGTGTAGCCGAGTAGCTCTTGTCTCTTTCGTCTGAAGTTGCGAAATGCGTGAAAAAGCCGTCTAGCTCTAAGTTTTCTAGATCTTTTAAGCTCACTATCTCTTCCACTGCTTTCTCGCCTGCTCTAAATCCAAGCCTTCCCATTCCAGTGTCTATCTTTACATGGACTTTAGCCACTCTTCCAAGACTTTTGGCCTCCTCGGAAATGGCTTCAGCCCCCTCTCTGTTGTAGACCGTGAGGATTACTCCACGCGAAATGGCTTCTCTAAATAGCTCATGCGGAGTGTATCCCAATATCATTATGTCCTCTGTTAAGCCTGCGTTCCTCAGCTCCAGCGCCTCAGACACAAGTGCCACTGCGAACAAGTTGACTCCCTCACTTCTTAGCGCTTTAGCCACTTGAATTGCCCCATGTCCATATGCGTTGGCCTTTACAACTCCCATTATTCTGGTTTTTTCAGGTATGCTCCTCTTTACCTCCGACAAATTGTGTTTAAGATTGTCTAAGTCTATCTCAGCCCAAGCTGATCTGCCTATATCCATCGCCCTGTCTCCTTTAATCGTCAACTATTTCCATTATCGCCTCTGGTATGCTCTCTATTATATCTCTGGCGAGAAGCCCGTACTCCCCTTTCGACTGGGATGCTATATCTCCAGAGAGTCCATGAATGTAGACACCTAGCTTTGCCGCCTCCAGAATCTCTATCCCCTGCCCTGCAAGGCTTGCTATTATGCCTGTGAGCACGTCGCCGCTTCCCGCCGTCGCCATACCTGGGTTTCCAGTCTTGTTTACATACACCTCGTTTCCATCGGTGACCAAGGTCTCATGCCCCTTTAAGACCACTGTCAATCCATATCTCTTCGCTGTCTCCACAGCGTACAGTTCTCTGTTCCGTTCTATCTCGCATAACTCTAAGTCCAGAAAGTTTGCGAACTCAGCCATATGAGGCGTTATGACGAGCTTCCCTCTCGACTTCGCAAGTCTACGCTTCAGTTTCTTCAAATGGTATATCCCGTCTGCGTCCACCACTAGACTCCCTTTAAAGTGCTCAACCATAAGTTCTAGAAAGCGGGACGTTTCAGGGTTTCTGCCCATACCTGGCCCTATTGACACCACATCTAAGCTCTGAAGCCTATCCTCTATTCCCGCAAAAGAGTTCTCGCAGAAAAAACCCCTGCCACTGTCTTCTAGGGGGATGACTATATTCTCTACCGACTTTATCTGCATGGCCTCTGAAATCGCCTCCGGCACAAAGCTGTATACAAGCCCTGATCCCGTTCTGAGAGCCGACATAGAGCTCATATACACAGCTCCTAGCATTCCGCCGCTTCCACCCACTATTCCAACTTTTCCGTAGTCTCCTTTGTGGGTATCGCTCGCTCTCTTTGGAAGTCTAAATCCGCACTCTGCCCCTGTCCGCCTTTCACCCTTAAACTCCCCGATGGCTACGGCCACTATGCTCTGGTCGCTATGGCTTATGCTTATATCTAAGTCGGACAGTCCTTGTTCTCTTGCTATATCTAAAGCTCCGCCGTAAAGGAACACTTCCGGCTTTCCGAGCTTGTCGTGCCTTACCTCTATATCTCTCCATCCAAATCCTCTGATACCCGTTCCAAGCAGCTTGCTTACAGCTTCCTTGGCGCAGAATATGCCTCCTGCAGACCTATACCCGCTTCTGCTCTCTATATGGCTTCGCTCGTAGTCTGTGAATACTTTTTCGCTGAAACGCACGCTCCTCTTTAATGCCCTCTCTATCCTAGAGATCTCCAATATATCTGTGCCAACTCTGTACAAAAGATAACCCCCTAGAATCTACTTGAGTATGTCGCCGTCTAGTTCATTTAGCTTTTCATTCCCAAGAGAGTTGTGAAGAAAAGAGTAAATCCTGTTTATTCTCTCTTCATTGTCGCACTTTCTGGCAATATAGTCTCTCAGTTTTTCCCTGAGCTCTGAAAGCTCTCTGTTTATTTTCTCGAGCTCTTCCTCTTTTTCAACAAGCTCAGAGTATGCGCATTTTACAGTCGACTCCAAGAGCTTCAAGTTAGCCTCTCTTATGCTTCTAGGCATCATTTCAAGCTCAAACATGAGGTCGTCTATCTCTTCGTTCATCCTGTTTATCTCCTGCTGGGACTCTTCTAGGATGCTTATGTTCTCCACCTTGTTGTTGTTGTTTATCTCGTCTGAAAGAGTTATGATTTTGGCCATCATCCTCTTTTTATCTGCCTTTATATTCTCAAGCTTTCTGACTGTCTCTTTTTCCTTGGATACAAGTTCTAAAAGAGCGGCCTTGTCTTTCTGTATCTCCTTGTTCTTGGTACTCCCAAATATCTGGCCCCACTCTTTATTCTCTATTAAAAGCGGTATCTTGTTTTTTAAAAGTATGTCGTACTCTATGTCTACGTTTAATTTCTTGAATAGCTTTTCCATGTTTCGGCTCCCTCTCTGAACTACGGTCTCTTTATGTAACCTATAAAAAACCAGCCATAGGCTGGTTTTTTATTAGTGTGCTTTTAGATACTCCTCTATTTCCCAACTGTGAACAGCTTTTCTATAAGAATCCCATTCATCTAGTTTCGCACTTATGAACTTCTCTGTAACGTGTTTCCCTAGTGCTCCTTTAACTGTGTCACTCTTGGCAAGCTCTTCTATAGCTTCGTACAAGCTTATAGGAAGAGAGTCTATAGACTTCTCAAGTCTTTCCTCTAAGTCCATATCATATATATTACCAGCTATCGACTTTGGAGGCTCTATTTTGTTCTTTATTCCGTCTAGTCCAGCCTTAAGCACTACTGCAAGCGCAAGGTATGGATTGCATGCAGGATCCGGGCTTCTAAGCTCCACCCTTGTGGAAGTCCCTCTCTTGGCAGGAACTCTAACTAGAGGGCTTCTATTTTTGTGGGACCAAGCTATATATACAGGAGCCTCATATCCTGGAACAAGTCTCTTGTAAGAGTTGACTATAGGATTTGTGACAGCCGTTATAGCCTTAGAGTGCTTCAGAAGCCCCCCTATAAAGTGTACCGCCTCGTCACTTAAGCTGTTCTTGGCGTCTGGATCAAAGAATATGTTCTTTCCATCTTTAAAAAGCGACATATTCAGGTGCATTCCAGATCCTGCTATTCCCTCTACAGGCTTAGGCATAAAGCTTGCAAACAGCCCTAGATCGTCAGCTATCTTTCTGACTATATACTTGAAAGTCATTATGTTGTCTGCAGTGCTCAGAGCGTCTGCATATTTAAAGTCTATCTCATGCTGTCCAGGTCCGCATTCGTGGTGAGCAGCCTCAACCTCAAATCCAGCTTCCTCTAGAGCCAAGCTTATATGCTCTCTCACTTCTTCGCCTTTGTCTAGTGGCGCCATGTCGAAGTATCCTGCCTTGTCGTTGTTCTCCAGTATAGCGTTTCCTTTTTCGTCTCTGTCGAATATATAGAACTCAGGCTCTGGCCCTACGTAGAACTCGTATCCCATGCCCTTAGCCTCTTCTAGCGCCTTTCTAAGCACCTGTCTAGGACAACCTTCAAAAGGCTCTTCATTAGGGCTGTATACGTCACATATTATCCTAGCTATACTGTATCCGTTGCACGCCTTCCATGGCAACACAAGGAAAGTAGACAAATCTGGATACAGGTACATATCAGACTCCTCTATACGGGCAAACCCATCTATAGAAGAACCGTCAAACATAGTCTCGTTGCTGAGTATCTTTTCTATCTGGCTAACAGGAAGTATTATGCTCTTCGAGGCCCCCATTATATCTGTCAGTTGAAGTACTATAAACCTTATGTTCTTCTCTTCGATTGCAGCTTTTATTGTAGAGATCTGCTCATCTCTGTCCATTTTTTGCAAATCCATCTCTTCACGCTCCCCTTTTTTGTTCGAGTTTCATCTATCTCGACCTACATCTACAGTCAATACGTTAATCTTATCAAATAATAGGTCTTTTGTGAACTACTATCTTAGATTTTAAACTTGTATGTCGCCTCTCTAAGTTCTGAAGCTATATCTACAAGCTTGGAACACTCCATTTCAACTTCCTGCATAGCTGCATTCTGCTCTTCTGTGGAAGCTGAAACCTCCTGAGTCCCTGCGGCGTTTTCCTCTGAAATTGAAGAGAGGTTCTGTATCATATTCACTACGTCGTTCTTTCGTTCTTCCATTATGGCGTTTGACTCATTCAAACTCTCTATAGTTTGAACCACTTCATTTATAGAAGCAAGTATCTCGTTGTACTTTTCCTCTGTCATTCCAACCTGCTCTTGCTCTTCCTCTATATAGGACTTTACCTTCTTTATAAGGCTTACAGAGCTTTCCGAATCCGACTGAAGCTCTTTTACAGCTCCGTCTATCAGCTTTGTAGACTCCCTAGACTGCTCAGCTAGCTGTCTTATCTCGTCAGCTACAACTGCAAATCCCTTTCCAGCCTCTCCAGCCCTCGCAGCTTCTATAGCGGAGTTCAACGCCAGTAGATTTGTCTGCTCTGATATAGATGATATCAGTTCGCTCGCCTTGCCTATATTCTCAGCTGAGTTGTTTGTCTTTATTATTCCGCTGTACACTTCTTCCACCGAGTTTCCGCTTTCCCTCGACCTTTCTGTCAGCTCCTTGACTATGGCAACTCCGTCTTCAACAGACCCAAGCACTTCTTCTGTTCTTCTGTTTATCAGGTTCAGATTTTCATAGTTTTCGTCCATCTTGCTCCCAAGGTCGTACAGCCTAGTGAGACCTAAGTCCATATCCTGAGCCTGCTCTGTAGCTCCTTGGGCCATCTGGTCTACGGTGGTAGCTATCTCGGTGGATACAACTGAGACCTTCTGTGAAGTATCTTTCAAGTCGTTTGCGCTCTTTACAAGGCTGTCTGAAATGTCTGTTATTCTACCTACAAGGCTCTTCAGGTTCTGCCTCATATTTTCAAATCCGTTCGCAAGCACCCCTATCTCGTCTTTTCTCTCTATAAGCTTTTCTGGAATGCTAGATGTGAAGTCTCCCTCTGTTATCCTGTCAGAGTATTCTGATATCTCCTTTAGTGGCCTTGTTATGCTTCCCGCCACCGCAAATATCAGAAGTGAAAACGCCGCAATTATGATCACAGAAGTCACCGTTAGCTTTCCTCTAAGCGAATTCACCTCTTGAAGCACTTCGTCTACAGGGGCAGTTATCCCGACTGACCAGCCATTCCACTCTACAGGTGCATATCCCATTATGTTCTTCTTTCCGCTGAAACTGTACTCGCCGGTTCCAGCCTCTCCTGAAATCATCTTGGATACTACTTCTGAAGCTTCAGCTAGATTAGAGTCTGACTTGGCTTCATCTATAAAGTTGAATCCGTTTTTAACAAGTTCTGGATCTGGATACGCTATCAGTGTTCCCTCGGAGTTGACTATGACTGCATGGCCCGACTCCCCTATGACTATATCTTTAACTATATCCGAAATCTTAGTCGAAGGCTCGACAGTCGCCACCATTCCAACCACATTTCCATCTCTGACTATCGGAACAGAGAATATTACTAGAAAGTTCACTCCGTCTCCACTTAGGAAAGGCTCTGAGATATAGGGCTTTCCTGTAGCCAAAGGCTCAGTATAGTGCCCCTGCTTTGATGCGTCAAAGACCCTGTCGTCTGTAGTTGTAGCCCTTCCACTTTGGTCTATTATCTGTATTCCGCTGAAACCTTGTGCTTCTCTTCTCTGCTCTAGTATTTTGAGCTTGTCCGCCAGCGGAACTTCTGCGCTCACAATCTCTGGCCTGCTGGCTATCTCGTTGAGTGCTCTTATCTCTGCGTCTAGTTTTGCCTCCACTGTTTCGCTGGCTCTCACAGCTATGTTCTCCAAGCTGTCGCTTGACGTCTGCTTAAGTATGCTAGACGAATAGAAATATGCCAGTCCGACTAGGGCTATACACCCTATTATTGCTATGGGCAGAAACTTGCTAAGTATTTTGCTTTTCAAACTCCTCAAAACGAATTCCTCCTCTGTCTAAGCTGCATCTTATCCAAGACACATATGAGATAATTTTAACACAAAAAACGTTTTCTTTGAATCTAAATGCATAAATAAACTATGCATTCAGTATTCTTTTAGATATGCTTTTCACCATGTACTTGGCCTTTTCCATATCTATTGTCTTGTGCTCTCTATTTTCAAGGAGTATGTTCCCATCAACTATGACAGTCTCTACATCTGAGCTCTGAGCGGAGTATACCAGCGCAGATAGCAGATTGTTCTGAGGGCAGAGGTGTGCTGAGTCGAGACTGATTATAGCTAAGTCGGCTTTTTTCCCGACTTCTATGCTTCCAATTTCATCTTCCATTCCCATTGCGATCGCCCCGTTTACAGTACCCATTTTAAGCACTTCTAGCGCCGGAACAGAGAGTGGGTCTTTGTTCACCCCTTTGTTCACAAGGGCAGCCAAGTGCATCTCCTCGAACATGTTCAAGTTGTTGTTGCTTGCCGAGCCGTCTGTTCCTATCGCCACGTTTATCCCTAGCTTCAGCATCTCGTCTACCCTGGCGAATCCATTTCCAAGCTTCAAATTGCTAGATGGGTTGTTCACTACATTCACATTTTTCTCTTTTAATATTTCCATATCTCTATCCGAAAGGTATACACAGTGGGCCGCAACTGTAGGCATATCCAGAAGGCCCAGATCACTCAGGTACTCGACTGGGGACTTGCCGTAGTCTCTCAGGCTTTCATCCACCTCTTTTTTGCTTTCAGATACATGTATGTGTATTCTCTGACCGTACTTTGAAGCGAGCTCCATTGCCTCTGATATATAGTCTCCGGAGCAGGTGTATATGGCGTGGGGAGCCACCATAGACTTAATCCTCCCGTTTTGGGTGTTGTGCCAGTTCTTTATAAAGCTCTCTGCTTCAGCCAACTGCTCTCTTGAGCCGTCGTCACTTCCTATAAGTCCCCTTGAAACAAAGCCTCTCGCCTTGGCATCGCAAAGCGCCTGCCCTATCGAGTCTATGTGGAAGTACATGTCGATAAAGCTGGTTATCCCTGAGTTAAGCATCTCCCCTAAGCTCAGCATGGCCCCCCAGTATACGTCCTCCGGTGTCAGATACTTTTCAGCCGGCCATATCTTGCTGTTCAGCCAGTCCCAAAGGGGAAGGTCGTCTCCGTAGTTTCTGAGCAGAGACATAGGTATATGTGTGTGTGAGTTGCATATTCCCGGCATTGCAACTCTGTTTTCTCCCTCTATAACCTTCTCCGCTTTAAAGCCCTCCAGAATATCACCTACAAAGACTATCCTGTCTCCGTCTATCCCTATGTTCACATTTTCCTCTATTTTTTTTTCCTTTATATTCAGCATGCTTATATTTCTGATAATTGTCTTCAACTTTAGACCTCCTCGTCGCACCCTGGCTCCACGTGCACTATTACTTCATATACCCCTTCACGCCTCTCTATAATCCTGTTCTCTATCCTGTGGGCTATGTCGTGGGCCTCTTCTATAGTCTTGTGCCTGTCTACACCTACGTGAAGGTCTATCATTATGTGGTCATCTTTCCCTCTAGTCCTTATCTTGTGGCAGTAGCACACCTCTTCAAACTCCATGACTATCTCGTGTATGTCGTCTGTGTCCATCATCTGGGCGTCTATAAGCACATCTATCGCCTCTTTCAGTATCTCAAGCCCAGCTTTCGCTATAAGAAGCGATATCACAAAAGAGATTATAGGGTCCGCTATCGGGAAGCCCATCTTTATAAATATAAAGCCGAGTATGACTGAAATAGAAATATAGATATCGCTCTGGGTATGCTTTGAGTCGGATATGAGTATGCTGCTTCTAAGCTTATGTCCCTTGGCCTTTTCGTACACCACTACAAATATGTTTATAAAGGTCGTGACTATCATGACGGCAAAGTTCAAAAAGCCTATTTCGGGCTCAGTAGGGCTCACTATCCTGCCGTAAGCATCTATGGCTATCTTTATAGCTACAAAGAAAAGCAAGAAGCTTATAGCTATTGTCGAAAGGGTCTCCACCTTGTGATGCCCGTAAGGATGTGTCTCGTCTGCCGGCTTTCCAGATATCCATATCCCAACTATCCCGACTACGTTAGAAGCTCCGTCTGAGAAAGAGTGGAATCCGTCGGCTATCATACTGGCAGTGTTGGATATTAAGCCGTATACGATCTTGGCCAGCGAAACAATTATGTTGAGCACAAGTATCTGGGCCAGCACTTTTATCACTTCACCGTACTTCAATTTCTGAGCTTCATGCTCTATATTTTTCAATTCAATTCCCTCCAATTAAAAAACAGGAAGCTCACACCCCCTGTTTAAAGTTTATTTATTTCCTCGCCTTCAAGTGACTCCATGAGTTCAGAGATATGCTTTCCGGCTATCTGTAAGTCGTCGTTTATTTCATACAGCGGAACCATCACAAAAGCCCTTTCAGTCATCCTAGGATGCGGTACTGTAAGGTCTTCTGCATCAGACTCATATCCTTCGTAGAGCAGTACGTCTACGTCTATAGTTCTAGGACCCCACCTTATGAGCCTGACTCGTTTTAGCTCATTCTCTATACTCTGGCAGTATCCCAGCAGTTCATATGGAGACAATGTAGTCTTTATCTCCACAACTACATTCACAAACCAGTCTTGGTCTTCATACCCTACAGGCTCGGTCTCGTAAAGCGAGGACACTTTTGTGACCTCTATAGAGTCGCTGCTTCTAAGTATCTCTATTGCACCCTCTATATTGGCCTTTCTGTCCCCGATATTTCCGCCTATGCCAAGGTACGCCCTCTTACTCATTTCTGGCTCTCCTTATCTCGACTCCAAAGTAGTCGTATATGCCGGGAACTGGAGCTTCTGGCTTCTTTATGAGGAGCACTATCTCTTGAACTTTAGAGAATTTCTCCAGTATCCTAGATGTGATATTCTCTCCTAGCGCCTCTATCAGATTGTACCTCTCTTTTTCAACTACGCTCTTTACAGTCTCGTAGACCTCCCCGTAGTGAACAGTGTCCAGCACGTCGTCAGTCTTACCAGCATTCTCTATGTCGCACAGCAGCTCCAAGTCGAAGTAGAACTTCTGTCCGAGTACGTTCTCCTCCGCCATGGCACCGTGGTATCCGTAGAAAGCCAGATTTTTCATGATTATTTTATCCATGAGTCTACACCTCTTATTATGGCGTCTGAAACCTTTATGGCCCTTGCATTTTCCTTTACATCGTGAACCCTGACTATGTCCATGCCCTGAACTACTCCCATCACAGAAGTAGCCACAGTGCCCTCGACTCTCTCTTCAGCCGGAAGGTCTAGTATCTTGCCTATCATAGACTTTCTGGAAGTTCCGAGCAGTATAGGGTAGCCCAGGTCGTTTATCTCGCCTAGCCTAGCCATCATATGGGCGTTCTGCTCCGGCGTCTTCCCAAAACCTATGCCTGGGTCTAAGACTATGTTTTCAGGCTTTATTCCGGCCTTTAGCCCTATGGCTATCGACTCTCTCAGGAAGTCGCATACAGTCTCCACCATGTCTTTTTCATAGTCTGTGCCGTCCTGATTGTGCATTACTACAACTGAGGCGTCGTACTTGGCTATTACATTAGCCATCTCTGGGTCTCTCTGAAGTCCCCATATGTCGTTTATGATGTCGACTCCAAGCTTCAGCATGGCCTCGGCCACTGCCGGCTTGTATGTGTCTATAGATATTGGAACCTCAACTTCCGACAGAAGCCTCTGAACAACCGGAGTGAGCCTAGCTATCTCCTCTTCATCGCTTATGACAGTATACCCAGGTCTTGTAGACTCCGCTCCTATGTCCAGGATGTCAGCGCCTTCAGCTATCATAGCTTTGGCACGCCTTACTGCATCTTCCTCGTCGAAGTACTTGCCTCCGTCTGAAAAAGAGTCTGGGGTTACGTTGAGTATCCCCATTATATAAGTTCTCTCCCCGAATTTGAACTCGGTGTTCCTGCACTTCATATTCACTTTTCTGTTTAGTCTATATCCAATATTTCTCATCTATATCACCCTAGAACTTTATAAGTGTCATTGCCTCTGATCTAGCTTTGGCATCTGTATTGAATATTCCTCTAACGGCAGATGTAATAGTCTTAGATCCTGGCTTCTTTATGCCTCTCATAGTCATGCACATATGTTCAGCTTCCACTACAACTATGACTCCATGAGGGTCTAGCACTTCCATTATGGCATCGGCCACAGAGCAAGTTATCCTCTCCTGAAGCTGCGGTCTCTTCGCCACGTCGTCTACGACTCTAGCCAGCTTGCTAAGGCCTGTCAGTTTCCCATTCTTAGGAAGATATCCAACATGGGCTTTTCCGAAGAAAGGCACTAGATGGTGCTCGCAAGTCGAGTAGAACGGTATGTCTTTTACAAGTACAAGCTCTTCGTGCTTTTCTTCCTGGAAGAAAACCTGAAGATGGTCCTTAGGGTCCACTTTCATTCCTCCGAATATCTCTCCGTACATCTTTGCAATTCTCTTAGGAGTGTCAACTAGTCCTTCTCTGTCTGGGTCTTCTCCTATAGCAAAAAGTATTTCTCTTATCGCTTTTTCAATTCTCTCTCTATCCATTTCTCTTCCTCCAAGTTTTTATGTTTTTTCACTTAAAGTCAAAAGGGTATTCCGATTTATCCCAATCATAAAGCTTCCCACCGAGCGGGTCCATAACATAATCTGCCACACGCTCTAAAGACTTTAGTTTTATCTCACGCTCGCTGCACATCAGGAGCGCTTCCACATAACCTCTAAGCTCCACATCTTCTATAGACTTTACAAGTCTTTTTTCCGATGGAGTCCAGTCTCCTCTGCTCTCGTAGTAAAAGCAGAGCAGGTCTGACAGATAGTTATGTACAAGAAAATCAAACTCCACTGAGTCTAGCCTTTTAATAACTGTTTCTAGCGACTTGGTCAGCCTGAACCTTCCATACCTTATTTGGGTTTCAGGCTTTTTTTCAGGACCTCTGTCGTAAGCCTCCACCACTCTAGAGACTATGTCATTGGCTTCTTCGCTCATATAGACTGGCTCCGAATTTGAAAGTACAGAAAGCACAGACCCAAGCTGGTTTTCTATCGCGTACTCCAGGTCTGAACAGCTTATATACGAAATGTCGTACTCCACTTCCCCGTCTTGTACCACTTCTCTTTCAAAGTCGCCGCTCTTCTTTATTACAAATACGTCTATATCGCTCGTAGCACAGTAGGGCTCTTCTAAGATTTTCCTTGAAGATCCTACTAAGAGTATACCATATGGCTTTTCAGTTTTTTTAATAAAATCAAGTTTTTCTTTTGTTTTTTCATATATATCTCTCTGCATTCAACATATCTCCATAAAGCCTCTGAAGTTTCCCTAAAACTCCGTCGAATTTTATATCTTTTTTCACATCTTCGATCTCTGAAACAGGCATAAGCCCCATAAGTGAGTTTGTAAGAAAAGCCTCTTCCGAGCTTAAAAGCTCTTCAAGGCTGTATTCTCCCTCAAAGACTTCAAGCCCCAAAGAGATTGCGGCTGAAATCACCTTGCCCCTGACTATGCCGTCCAGTATTCCAGATTCCAAGCTTGGGGTGTAGAGCGAACCGTCTTTTACGTAGAACAGATTGGATATAGACGTCTCGGCCAAATAGCCCTCTGTGTTTAAAAACAGACAGTCGTCAAACCCAACTTTCAAAGCCATGTTTCGCTCTAGCATGTTCTCCATGTAGTTTAGGGACTTCAGCCTCGGCATGAGCGAGTGCGTATTCCGCCTAGACCCGCTCAGCTTCAGTTTGAAGCCTCTTTCGTAAAGAGCTGCCGGGTATTCAGCCACTCTTGTCGACAGGACTGTGTCCCTAGAGTCTCCACTCTTAGAGACTATCACTTTGAGCGCACCCTCTTCTAGCTTGTTAAGGCTTATCAGGTGCTTTGCGCTCTTTTCCATGTCGTCCCGGTCTAAATCTGAAGCCATGCCTATCTTGGAAAGCCCTCTTGCAAGCCTTTCCATATGCTCTTGCCAGAACACAAGCTCGCCGTCTAGCACTTTCACAGTCTCAAACAGCCCATAGCCAAAGCTGTAACCATCGGTCAGCTTTAACGCTCTGCTGTTTGATGGCATCAGCTCTTCATTTACATATATATACAATATATTCACCTTCTTTGGCTACATATTAAACGAGTCCATAAGGGCTTTCCCCTTGTGCAGCGTCTCCTCGTACTCAAGCTGAGGGTCCGAATCCCAGGTTATCCCACCGCCTACTTGGAAGTAGGCCTTCTTGTCTTTGCACACCACAGTCCTTATGACTATGTTCAGGTCCATATCTCCGTTGAAGCCTATATAACCTATCGAGCCTGTATATATGTTTCTCTGCGTAGGCTCCAGCTCGTCTATTACCTCCATCGACCTTATCTTAGGCGCACCTGTTATAGATCCTCCAGGGAAAGTGGCCTTTACAGCGTCTATGGCGTCGCAGTCGTCTCTGAGCTCTGCCACTATCGTAGACACAAGGTGATACACAGTCGCATACTCCTCTAGGTGAAAAAGCTCTGTAACCTTTACAGTGCCTGTCTTTGCAACTCTTCCCAGGTCGTTTCTCTCGAGGTCCACTATCATCAGAAGCTCTGCCTTGTCCTTTTCGCTTGAAAGAAGCTGCTCTCTGTTGGCCAAATCCTCTTCCTCAGTCTTCCCTCTAGGGATAGTTCCCTTTATAGGCCTTGTCTCTATTATGCCGTCCTTCAGCTTTATAAATCTCTCCGGTGAGCTGCTGACTATTTGGAATCCATCTAAATTTAGAAAGCTTGCGAAAGGCGCCGGATTTATGCTTCTAAGCTTTCCATAGAGCTCGTAAGCACTCTCTTCTAGGGTGGTTTCAAACCTCTGGGTCAGGTTCGCTTGGTATATATCCCCTGTCTTTATATAGGCCCTTACCTTCTCTATAGCCTCTTTGTAGTCCTCTACGCTCTCGAAGTTAGACTTGAACTCAGATTTTCTCTTCTTCTCAGGAAGTACTATCTCTACCCCTTCGCGCTCTCCGCGCTCCACAGTCTCTAGTATCTCCTTGAAAAGCTCCTCTGCATCTGACTTGACTCCGTGGGCCGCTATATAGACGCTGTCGCTTCCGCCTCTGTGGTCTATGGCTATTATCCCATCGTATACTCCAAAGTAGGCGTCTGGTATCTTCACATCGTCTATGGCCGTCCTTGGGAGCTTCTCTATGTGGTGGCAGAGGTCGTACGAAAAGTATCCAACTGCTCCACCTGTAAACGGGATTTCACTCTCATAGTCCATCTTGTACTGGGACATCAGCGCTTGAAGCTCGTCAAACGGATTCCCTTCAAATACTGTCTTTTCTCCATCTCTCTCTATAGTTATCTCTCTATCTTTACTCTTTAAAAGCACTATTGGGTCGAAACCTATGAATGAAAACTGGCCCAGCTTTTCCGAGTCCATTCCACTGTCTAAAAAGAAGCTGTCTTTTCTGTCTTTGAACAGTGTGTAAAGCTGAAAACTGTTTAATTTTGTATCTATTTTTCTTACTAGCATTCCTTCACCTGCTTCTGCTCTTTTTTAGCCATTTTCAAGAAGTTGTCCAAGAGCTCCATTCCCTGCTCTGTGAGTATCGCCTCGGGATGAAACTGAACTCCTTCCACCAAGCACTCTTTATGCCTAAAGCCCATTATCTCGCCTGCCTCTGTCTCTGCCGTTATCTCCAGACATTCAGGCAGTGTCTCTTTTTCCACTATGAGCGAGTGGTACCTTGTGACATTTAGAGGGTTGTTCAAACCGGCAAATACCCCTTTGTTAGTATGGACTATAGGGTATACTTTCCCGTGTACCGGCTTTTCGGCCTTTACTATCTTCCCTCCAAACACCTGACCTATAGTCTGATGTCCAAGGCATATCCCCAGTATAGGTATCTTCCCCTTGAATCGCTTAACCACTTCAAGGCTCACCCCTGCCTCCATAGGCGTACACGGGCCAGGCGATATCACTATCATGTCTGGATTAATCTCTTCTATCTGCTCTAGGGAAATCTCATCATTTCTATAGACCAATACTTCTTCTTTTAGTCCCTGCAAATACTGCACTAGATTGAACGTAAAAGAGTCATAGTTGTCAATCATAAGTATCAAAACTTAACACTCCTTTTAAAGTAAAGAATTAGCGATTATAGTTCAATAAAATTACGTTATCAGTATACATTGTTAAAATGATATAGTCAAAGGATATTTGAGGGGTTATAATGGTGTGAAATAGAGTTAAGGAGGAAATCTAGATGAAGCTTGGTTTTACTTTTGATGAAAAGGCAATTTCCCACATATCAATTTCAGACTGGATATCAAAAGCGCACTCCCTCGGGGCCAATGCCATAGAGCTTGCACCCGACAAGAACATACTTTCCGTCTCCCAGTACCTTGAAATCGCCGGTCTGGCGGCAGATCTAGGCATAGAGCTAAACTACCATATACCCTACTTCGCCTCAGAGTATTACTCTGTGTCTGGCTTCTACAGCGATATCTATGAAGGTAAAAAAGCGTACGCCGGGTTTGTAGATCTTCTGGAGCAGATAAGCTTAGTCGCTGGAAACTCTGACTCCACTATAGTCGTTCATGGAGAGGAGTTCTCCTCTTCTTCAAAAAAGTCGCTTGAGAGGACTGTAGAGCTTATGGAATATATCTCAGATCTGCTTGAGTCTAAGAATCTAAATCACCGTGTGGCCATAGAGTCGCTTGGGCTTGGCGGCAAAGAGAAGGTGGGGAACTCAAGGCCTGAACTGCTTGAGATACTGGACCGTCTCAGTGGAAACCGCTTTGGAATCTGCCTAGACATATGCCATGACTCCATGAACTATTTCCCTTCAAAGCCGAATAGCGACAGTGACTTTTACGAAAAAATAATATATTCGCATATACACGGATTTGACTTTTCCACAGGAAAGAAACACATGAGCTTTTGCAACAGCCAGATAAACTTCTTAGATCAGATTTTCTCATTAAAGCAAATAAAGCCCGAAATAACTCTAAATATAGAGTCGCTTTCGGACTTTACAGGCAGTTCCTATTTAGAAGAGCTTTTCTGCGATATTTCCACGCTCTCTAAGCTTGTCTGATTACTCGTTTTCAAAGAGCACAGTGGAAAGGTATCTCTCTCCTGTATCAGGAAGGAGCACAACTATGTTCTTTCCTGCATTCTCTTCTCTCTTCGCTATCTCTGCCGCAGCATGAAGCGCCGCCCCAGAAGATATTCCAACTAGCAGCCCCTCTGTAGTGGCTACCTCTCTTGCCGCCTTGAAAGACTCTTCGTTCTCCACTTTGAATATCTCATCTATTATCTCAGTGTTCAGTATCTTAGGCACAAATCCTGCCCCTATCCCCTGAATCTTGTGTGGTCCTGGATCTCCTCCTGAAAGTACAGGTGAGTCTGTAGGCTCCACTGCCACTATCTTGACTTCGCTGTTGTGGGCTTTAAGCACTTCTCCCACTCCTGTTACAGTTCCGCCTGTTCCAACTCCAGCTATAAATATGTCCACCTTGCCATCTGTATCTCTCAGTATCTCCTGAGCTGTCGTATTTCTATGCATCTCTGGATTTGACGGGTTCTCGAACTGCTGAAGTATTATCGAGTTCGGAGTTTTCTTAGATATCTCCTGGGCCTTGGCTATAGCCCCTTTCATACCCTCGCTTCCAGGTGTAAGCACAAGCTCTGCTCCAAGCGCCTTCAGCAGATTTCTACGCTCCACGCTCATAGTGTCTGGCATAGTCAGTATAAGCTTGTATCCCCTTGCCGCTGACACAAATGCCAGTGCAACTCCAGTGTTTCCGCTTGTAGGCTCCACTATTACAGTGTCCTTGTTTATAAGCCCCTTGTCTTCTGCATCTTTTATCATTGCATAGCCAACTCTATCTTTGACGCTGCTGGCCGGGTTAAATGACTCCAGCTTTGCTATTATGTTCCCCTTCGCCTTTCTAGACTCTTTGAAGCTTTCAAGCTCCAGTAGCGGAGTGTTTCCTATAAGTTCTGTCAGATTTTTTGCTATTTTAGCCATCAGTATTCCTCCCTAATTTACTATTTTCATATCGTTTTACACGGAATTAGTATGTTCATTTTTAACTTATTTCAATTATAATCCATCAATCTCTATATGTCAACTATGTTTTTATGGTTTTATTGTTTTGGAGAGTGCAGAGTTTCTCTGCACTCTCTTCTCTAGATCAGCTCCAGCTCTCTGAGCACCGCTTCTCCTAGATTTCTGTTCTCTCCTACATAAGGGTAGCAGTGTATATGGATGGCCGGGTTGAAGTTAAGCTCTATTATGGCGTGGTTCTCCTCGTTTGGCTTCTCAGTTATGTCGTCTATCATGATATCCACTCCGCAGAACCTGGCCTCCACAGTTTTTGCCGCCTCTATGGCTATATGCTTGTACTCGTCCATTATTTCGTCTGTGTAGTCGACGCTGTCTCCACCTGTGCTTATGTTGGAGTTTTCCCTCAAGTATACGACTTCGCCTTCTGATGGCACATATTCGAAGTCTTTCCCCTGGGAGCTCAGGAACATCTCCTCGGCTTTCCCCAAACTTATCTTCTCAAGCGGAGTCTTGTATCCTTTCCCCCTCAGGAAGTCCTTGTTTTTTTCCTCTACAAGACCTCTTATGCTGGAAGTGCCGTCGCCCGTCACATTGGCCGGAACCCTGTTGAGTATACCGCAGACACGGTCCCCCACCACTATAAATCTGTACTCTTTGCCGCTTATGAATTCCTCCACCAGCACGGTGTCACCATGCTCGAAAGCTATGTCTATGGCCTCTATATAGCTTTCAACTGAGAAACTCTCCTTGAATATGGTTATACCTATTCCGAAGTTGGTCATTTTGGGCTTTATGACTATACTGCTGTCTTTAAATTTCTCGTAGTCTAATATGGCCTGCTCTCTGTCTCTGTAGTGATCCCCTTTCGGAACCCTTATTCCATTTCTCTCCAGTATCTTCTTGGTGACCACCTTGTTTTCCATCATCATTATGGTTATATAGGAGTCCTTAGAGGTCTTGGTGGCCTGCTTTACGTACTCCATCTTTTCATAGTTTGAAAGCTTTATGAAATTGTCTTCAAGGTCTAGAACCTCGAAGTCCAGCCCTCTCTTTATACTGTCCCTTAAAAGTATCTGCGTTGAAAGCTCAAGGTCTTGATAGCCAAAGAGCTTGTACTCCTCTCTTCTGCTCAGCTCCCTGTATTCCGCCGCAAGCTTCATGTGGAAATCCACAAATCCGTCACGCTTTATACCTTCATAGACCTTGTAGCCTATAGTCTCTCTTCTGTTTTCTATCCTGTTTCTGGCAGTTTTCAGTGCCCCCGAGAAGTTAGGGTTGCTAGACAGACCGAATATCTCAACTATCTCTTCCATGGCCTCTAGGATCTCTCCTCCAGCTTCCTCTATAGTTGTCTTATTTCCATCTACATCGTGTATATATATCTCCTGGTTGAGCCCGTAGTTGACAACCGACTCGTGATTTCTATACGCCATAACCTGATCCGCTTCTCCAAAGCTCTCGTCTTCCGTAAGCAGACAATAAAGTACCAGGAGGTGTGTCATATAGAAAGAGTCCAGCGATATACCGTTCCGATCTAGCGGGTTCAAGTCTATCGACCTTATCTCAAGGTACTTTATGCCACTTTCCTTCAGCGAGTCCAGTAACTTCTTGTTGTTCTTGCCCTTAGGTCTGACCGTCGTATAGAATTCCCTGGCGTCTGTCAGTTCCCCTTCCGCTATCAGCTTCTCTATGCTCTCTATATATCCTTCCACGCTGTCATAGGACACTATATAGTCTTTTTCATTTCTATATCCGCAAAATCCATTTCTGAGAGACATGCTGTTGGCATACATATACCTGTCCTCTATATCAGTCATCTTGCTGAAGTATTTAGAGTCATAAGTCTTGTGTATAAACGGACTAGCGCCTGTAAGGTATATCAGAAGCCATCTGTATTTCAGCAGCTTTCTGTTCAGCTTAAGGTAGAGATTGTTCCTAAACTCCCTGAAGCTATCCTGGCTCTCGCAACTGTCGCACAGTGCTTTCACAAACGACTCTTTGAAAGAGAAGTTGTAGTGGATTCCAGAAATCATCTGTATTTTTTTACCATATTTTTGCGAAAGAAATTCCCTGTAGGCTGTCTCCTTCTGTCCACGCTCTCCTGTTCCAAAGTCGGCCAGTGGTATCTTCTCTTCTTCTGGAAGCACACATGGAGAGCTCTGAGGCCAGAGGTACTCTTCCCCTATATTTGTATTTACTATGTTGTTCAAGTTCCGAAGAAAGTCATAGGCTTCCTCTATCGTGTCAAGTGCTGGCGTTACTACCTCTACTTGACTCTCTGAAAAATCTGTCTTTATATATGGATTGTCTACTTTGTGTCCAAAACACTCTGGATGTGGACGCTGTGAAAGCTCTCCTTTAGAGTTTACTCTCAAATTCTCTTTTTCTATGCCGTAGTTCCCAATATAGAGATATCTTTGGAGATTGCTTTCTAAAATGCTGTTTATAATTTTCATATCTAACTTCTTCACCTGTGACTTCCTCCTTGCTCGCTTTCTATGTACGTTCTCCAACTATTACTATACATTTAATGCGTTATATTGTCTACAGTAACTGGTCATATACCAGATTTAACAAAAGGCAGAGCCATAAAAATGCAACTTTGTGCATCTTAAGGCTCCAAATTACTCTCCGATTAAGGCTGTAGCACATCTGATATAGCAGCTATTATATCTCTTCTGGCCACTATTCCTATAACTTTGTGTTTCTCAACCACTACGACTCTGTTTATGTCTTTTTCCGACATCAAGAGTGCTATCTCGCCTACAGGGGTGTCTGGCTCAGCTGTGATCACCTTTTTGCTCATTGCGCTCTCCACAGGCTCTCTCAGAGTATCCTTCAGCTCTTCCCTGTATTTTTCCGGTGTCTGTCTGTAGAGAAGCACCTCTAAGAGCTCTAGATAGTCGGGTACCAGCAGGAGCTGTCCATGACTTAAGACATCACTCTCAGATATAACCCCTATTAGATATCCGTTATCGTCCACAACTGGAAGCCCACTTATCTCATTTTTTACCATCTTTATAACTGCATCGCTTATAAGTTCCTCTGGCTTTACCGTCACAACATCTGTTTTCATTATATCTTTAGCGTACATATATATCCCTCCTATTTTTCAGACAAAAGCTTGTTGGCGGAAAGCTCCATGCCTATGGCTCCTATAGGAGCTGTCAACAGTATTGCAAGCACCGAAATGGCCAGTATAGCCTCCCCTGACTCCACTCCCCTTGAAAGCGGAATGGCCCCTATGGCGGCCTGCACTGTGGCTTTCGGTATGTAGGCAATTGCGCAAAAAAGCCTCTCTTTCGCATTTAATTTCGATCCCAAAAGCGAAATCATAACACCTATCCCCCTAGCTATTATCCCTATGATTATTATTGCTATACTCTTTATACCCATGTCTAGCGCAACTGAAATATTTACTTCTGAGCCTATCAGCACAAATAAAAATATCTGCGCAAAAAACCATATGTCATTCAAGCCTTTCTCCAGAGGCTTGACCTTGTCTTTGAGCTTTTCCAAGAGGAAGAATCCCATTGTCATAACTCCCAACAGACCCGATATGGCTATGCTCTTTTCAAGCATCACCATAAAGAGCCCAGAAGCCAGCACGAGCAGCAGCCTTTCATTATTCTGCTCTAGAACCCGTCCTGATCTGTACACTCTATATATAACATATCCAAGCATAAATCCGGCGAAGAGCCCCCCTATTATCTTGGCGGGCACTCCCAGAAGACTCAGAGCACTCAAGCCCTCCCCAAAGTATATATTCAGAAATGCTGTAAATATGGTTATGGCGAATATATCGTCTATAGATGCACCTGAGAGTATTATTATCGGAATCCCCTTGCTCGTTCCAAGCTTTCTCTCTTTCAGCTCTATCATAAACGGAACTATGACGGCCGGGGAGACTGCTGCCACTATAAAGCCGAGCATTCCAGCTTCCACATAGCTTATCCCAAGCAGATACCTTGAACATATCATAATGGCGATACCTTCGACTACACATGGTATAAAGCTCATCTTGAGAGATATTGTGCCTACGCTTTTCAGTACGTCCTTATTTATTCCAAGCCCCGCTCGCAGCAGTATTACAACAAGGGCTATCATCCTTATGTCAGGTGATATCTCTATCATGGAGCTATCTAAAAGATCAGCGCCGTATGGTCCTATGGCCATGCCCAGCAGAATCATCCCTAGAAGCCCTGGGAGTTTAAGCGCCTTGAAAATTTTGTTGAAAGCTATTCCAAGCGAAAGTATCAGAAAAGTGCTTGCTATCATGTCTATTCCTCCTTTTTATTCATACAAAAAAACTTCTACTCAAAAGAGTAGAAGTCATAGAAATGCTTTTCAATTACACTATCCCTTTTCGTCCAGTATTATCCCCTCGTAGTCCATATGCTCTCTGTATTTCCCCTCTAGTTCCTCTTCGAACTTAGGTATCTTTATGTTCTTGAAAGCTTTGTAGAGCCTTATTATAAGTCCCTTTACAGGCTCGAATATGAACTTAAAAGCATCGTCTGACTCGTTCAGCTTTTCCTTGAACTTCTCTTTATCGTATATAAGCTTGTTGTCGCTTCCCCTTATTATCCCAATTCTGAACAGCTCTACTTTAAAGTCATTTATTATATTCACTATCCTCGAGTAGTAGCTTGTCCCAAAGTCGTAGTCAAAAGACTTAAGCGACTCTATTGCGTTGTTGTAGTTTCCCACAAGCTTTCCCATGTTCTCCACTATGCTGTCGTCATACTCAAGCTCCTTTATAGCTTTTTCTAGCTCTTGCTGATCATGGTAGAAGCTCTCATACTCTTTTCTGAGATTCTTAAGCTTGTCGTAGAACTCATCTGAGCCGGTTAAAAAATTGTATGCAGTCCTAGAGTCATTTGCAACCGGGTCCACCCTGTCTACTGGATTGACCATGTTAGCCCCCCTGACCACTGTCATCCTCTCTACAACGTTGTCGTGAACTCTCTGTCTTATTCTCTCTATGTCCCCAACTCTTCCTACGCCCATGTCCCCACCCCCGTAAAAAATAGAATCCAAGCCTCTTCACGATTTATATCGTCTCAGAGCTTGGATTTCTTCATAACAGATCTAAGCAAAAAGTCCTAGGCTCACCGCCATCACAACCATCCCCGATATAAGCCCATATATTGATATATGATGCTCTCCATATTCCTCTGAAGCTGGAAGCAGTTCATCAAGCGATATATACACCATTATTCCCGCAACTATCCCGAAGAGTATGCCGAAAGTCATGTCGTTAAAAAGCCTTGAAAGCAGCAGATATCCCACAATTGCCCCCACAGGCTCTGCCAGTCCCGACAGAAAAGAGTATATAAAGGCCTTTTTCTTGCTTCCTGTGGCATAGAAGAGTGGAATTGAAACAGCTATACCCTCTGGAACGTTGTGTATAGCTATGGCTATGGCTATTGGAACACCTAGGCTAGGATCTTTCACCGTCGCAGTGAAAGTCGCAAGCCCTTCCGGGAAGTTGTGAATCCCTATCGCAATGGCAGACATTATTCCCATCCTGTATAGATTGCTTTTATCCTCTATTCTATCCTTGTTTTCAAAGCCTATATCCACAGCGTTGCTGTCAAGCCTGAGCTCTTCTATATCAGACTGGGAATGCATAGTGTGTGGGTTTTCAAAACTTGGCACCAGCTTGTCTATTATGGCTATGACAAGCATGCCTCCAAAAAAAGAGGCTATAGATACCCACATGCCCATGCTGTCCCCAAGCTCGGACATCAAAGACTCTCTGGACTTTACAAGTATCTCTGTGAAAGATACATATATCATGACACCTGCCGAAAAACCTAGCGCTGCTGACAAAAACTTGGTGTTAGTCTTTTTTGCGAAGAAAGCTATAAGCCCTCCTATTCCGGTTGCCAGTCCAGCAAACAGCGTCACCGCAAATGCCAAAATCAAATTATCTTCCATTTTATCCCTCCTACATTCAATCTATCTTTAGTACAAGCGCCCTGTTTCTGCCGTGTTTTTTCGCTCTGTAGAGCGCCATATCAGCCTTCTCCATCGCATTTTCCATAGACACCCCGTCCTCTGGCTCTACTGCGACTCCTCCTAAGCTTACCGTAATCACGTCACTTATACTGGAGTATTCATGCTTATACCCCAGTCTCTCCACTCTTTTCACAATTTCGTCTGCGACCTCGCTCATCTTCGAGTATGCCATACCCTCGAAAGCTATGAGAAACTCGTCTCCCCCGAATCTTCCCATAAAGCCTCCATGCTCTTCTACCTTCACTTTTACCTCTCTACATACAGCCTTTATGGCTTCATCCCCGTTTATATGCCCATAGTTGTCATTGTAGTTTTTGAAATGGTCTATGTCCAGCATAAATAGCCCTATCTCTTTTTCATTTTTTTCAACACTTCTCCATATGCTAGACAGCCTATCTAGGAATTTTTCTCGGCTTAAAACAGAGGTCAGATAGTCTGTCGAATAGTGATTCTCTATTTTCTCTACGAAGCTTTTAGTCGTCTTCAGCTTTAAGGCCGACTTCAGTATTATAATCCCAGCTATAATATTTATGGCTACAAACCCAGAGAGTATTTTCAAAAATACGCCGACCTCTCTATAGTATTTGTCCATGTATATATCTGCCCCTACCATTCCTATGTATTTTCCACTTTCGGTGTAGAAAGGAGCGTATCCTGTCACATACTCTCCCCATTTCCCGTCGCTTATGGTGTATGTAGCTTTTCCCTCTATGTATATCTTTTCAAACTCAGAACTAAGCACATCATACCTATCTTTGTCGGAATAGCCTTGTCCGCCTGTGTCCTCTTCCCTTATGGCTTCACTTTTTACAGCGTCGAGCAAGTATACGACTTCAAGCTTGGTTCCAGCTGATGCATTGAAGTCTTCTTGTTCCTCGGGCTTTACATCGTATCTAACTTTATCTTTTGGAACCAAGCTTTCTAAGTATATATATTTTATATCTGTACTTTCCATGTATTTTCTTGATTTGCTTTCAAATTCAAGGTTTTTTGCAGTGTTTAAGGCGTCTTCAAAGTCCATATCCAGTATGTGCCTGTATTCTCTGTCGCTCATGCTGAGCTCGTTTGAAACGCTTATCGCCGCAAACATAGCCTTGTTGCCGAGATTGGACTTTATTTGACTAGATACTTTCGAGTATGAGTATATCGAGAGCAGTATAAGTGAAGCTATCCAGACCAAAATAATCATCTTTGTCTTGCTTAAACCGTCTATTTCGGTTCCCTTTCTCACCGTTTCTTTCCCTCCTAAAGTTGCTTGAAAATAAAACAGAATTCACCTCAGACCTAGTTTTACCCCTTTTTTGAACGCTAAACCAGTTTACTTTAAGTCTAGAAGATATTTCTCCTTATTTCTTCTAAGGTAGTATAGAAACATACTGACCAAGAGCAATCCTTTTACTATGCTGCTTACACTTATACTCATCCAGATTCCGTTAAGCTTAAACAAATCTTCACTGGATAGAAGCAATGCTATGGGTATTCTTAGAGCCGTGAAAGTGATGCTTATTATAGGTGCTACGTAAGTCTTACCCAAGCCGTTAAAAGCTCCTACCGTCAAGAGTTCCATGCACATAAACGCCTGAGATATACCCAGTATCCTCATGTAGTAGACCCCTATCTCTAAACTCTCCTTATCGTTTAGAAATATTTTAAATATCTGCTCTGGAAATATCAAGAAAACAGCTGTGACAGTGGCTCCAAATGCAAGCGTCATGGCCAGCGATTTGTAGTACCCTTCTCTTATACGCTTGAATTTCTTCGCCCCGTAGTTTTGACCTATAAATGCGGCTATCGCTCCCTGAAGTCCCCCTATAGTCATGTAAGATATGGACTCTATCTGAAGCCCGACCTTCTGAACAGCAATTGCAGTAGGCCCCCAAACAGCTATTATCTTGGCTATCATTATGGATATGAATATAAAAGTGACTCTCTGAGTTGTGATCGGAATCCCCATCTTGATTACAGATTTGGCCTTTTCTCTGTTGAACTTTATGTCCTGGCCAAAGACTTTGAAGTATCTCTTTCCAGATGTATAAAACACCATAAGCACCAATAGTCTGCAGAATACTGTAGCTATAGCAGCTCCTGCAACTCCCATAGGCGGTATAAAACCTATGCCGAATATAAGAATTGGATCTAGCACTATGTTTAGAAGCAGCCCTATTGAGTTGACCCTAAATGGGATTGCACTGTTTCCATAGCTGTTGAATATATTGCTGTACAGATTGTTGAAGCACATAAAGAGAACTCCTACCATCGAGATAACAAGATACTGCACAGCCAGCCTTTCGACCTCTGGGTCTCCTAGCTCGAAAAAACCTATAAGCCTGTCTCTGAATATCAGTATAAACAAGGCATAGACTATAGCTAAAATAAAAGACATTATAAATCCGCTCTTTATATACTCCTCTGCCCCTTCGCTGTCTCCTGCCCCTATGCTGTGCGCTATCTTGACTCCGCTGCCTATTATGACTATTGTGAACAGAGCCATCGCCAGATTCACAAAAAAGCTGGCCGTTCCTATTGCGGCCACAGACTTGCTCCCAAGCCTGCCTATCCAGATCATGTCCACCATGCCGTAAGCTGTTTGAATGAAGTTTGTAGCTATTATTGGAACTGACAGTTTCAGCAGAGTAGAGACTATATTTCCTTCAGTTAAGTTGTTTTTTCCTTTCAAAGCATCATCTCCTATCATAGAATATTATATCTCAATTATGATTTTTTTCTAGACTCTAGTCCTAACTTGGGTATACTTTAATTAAAGCGAGGTGATTTCATGAACATTTCCAACTATTTTCACACAATGCGAAACTTGATGGAGATAAAAAGATACCAAAACAAGATATCTTTAGTTCCAAGAACTATAGCAGAACACAAATTCGGATACTCCAAGATCTCATATATGCTCGGCTACTGGGAGAATCGCCTTGGTGGCGCTCTCGACATGAGCGAGCTTCTTCAGAGGAGCATCTTGAGCGGCACTATAAAGGCCATAACAGGGGATATTCAGAACAACACCCTATCTGCAACTCCCAATATGAGAAGCACGCTCCTAGACACCTACGACAAGTTCTATGACTCTTCGTACAAACCTCTTTTGCCCCTATTTATATCTGAAAATATAAAGTCAAAAGTTCTATACGCAAAAGACAACTCTATAGAAGGACAGGTTCTCAGGGTAGCCAGCCTTGTAAACAGGTTCCTGGAGTGTTTTGATGAAGTTTCCCTTGGTAATGGCTTTAAATTCGAAAAAATATTAGAAGACACGACTGAAGAGCTTCTTTCCATAGACTCTATTACAGCCAAGCTTCTGCTCTCCGAGATGCCCAAGAGCATGTCTTACCACCTCTCTAAGTTCAAGTCTGAACTCAAAGAGAACAAGCGTTTCGTATACAGCAATTTGGAAGCTAAGGATATTTTCGACTTCGACTACACTTTCTACAGCTATATCACAGAGATAAGGGGGCTTATGGGAGTTGTCAGGTACCAGAATATATTCAAACACAGAGTCAGAAGCGTGGCGGAACATCAGTGGTTTGTGTCGCTTGTATCTCTCTTTGTCTACTACTACCTTGACAGCTCAGAGGTGGATTTAGAGGATCTGCTTGTAAGGTCACTTTTCCATGACGACATCGAACTCTACACTGGCGACATCATCACTGGGACTAAGAACGCCAATTCCGACACAAAGCAGGAAGTGCTGAAAGTGGAGAGCAAGTACTACGACAGCATCTACTGCAATCTTGTGCCAGAAGATCTAAACGGGTATCTCAAGTCAATGGTCCTGGATCCGAAGTCTGACAGCCTAGAGGGCAGGATTCTATCCATATCCGACATAGTGGATACCATATACGAATCTCAGGAGGAGATAATACTCGGCAATCTGGAAAACTTCCGCAATATAAGGCATACAGGCCTTTCTAAGCTTGAAGTCTACAGAGAAGAGTTCCCTTTCCTAAACGAGTTAATACCGTCTGAAATTTGACACAAAAAAGTTCAGGATAGGAGGTTCAATCTATCCTGAACTTTTTGTCTATGCAGTGCTTTTTGCAGACAGCTCCCCTCTTGTTGCAAGCTATCTCCTCTGAGCCACATGCAGGGCATCTTACCTTGTCTTGCTCATAGCCCGCCTCGTATTCGTGTCCGCAGTCTCTACATGTAAAGCTGCAGTGCTTGCTCGTGTAGTTTCCTCCACCTATGCTTATGGCAAAGCCTTCAGTTAAAGCTATCGCCACTTTCTTTCTAGCGCTGTCTATTATGTTTTGAAATGTCTGGCGAGACACCCCCATCTGCTCTGCGCACTCTTCTTGGTTCAAGCCCTCTATGTCCTTTAATCTCATAGCTTCAAGCTCTTCCACTTTCAAATTCATCTCTTCCACTTTACACTTGGGCTTTCCAGCCGGTATAAAATAGCTTGTATCTGGAAAAAACTCAACTCTTCTCATCTTCACAGGTCTAGCCATGTCTCACTTCCACTTCCTCACTATTTCATTCTGTCTATTTTAGCCGCAAACACTATATCGCTTTCACTGAGTCCATCTATCTTGTGGGTAAATAGCGTCAGCACGACTTTTCCCCAGGACAGACTTATATCTGGATGATGTTGTTCTTCTTCCGCAAGCGCTCCAACTCTATTTACATAGTCAAGAGCCTCTACAAAGTTCTTAAACCTGAAGACTCTCTCTAAATGATGATTGTCCACCACTTCCCATCCACAGTCTAGCGACTCCATATACTCTGCTATCTCCTCTGGCTTGAGCGGTTCAGCCCCTATGGTGCATGCCTCGCATCTCTTTTTATGCAGTTCTTCTTTCATTTTCTTTCACTCCTCGCTGTATTTTCTATCGGTTTTCTTTCTAGCTTCATTATATCACAGTCTAGCGCTCTGCACTTCTTCAATAGCCACGCTCTTGAACCTAATTCTATCACCTGACTTGGACTGTGCAATCTTGCTCAAGTCGTCCCAAACTACACAGGCTATCTTGGCATAGCCCCCAACAGTCTGTCTGTCCGACATCATGATGATGGGCTCTCCTCCGTTTGTAATCTGTATGGCTCCAAATGCTATTCCGTCAGAAACTATATCTGTTCCTGAAATAGACTCCACTTTGGGCCCTGTGAGCCTGTAACCCATCCTATCTATCTGAGCAGTGCATCTGTATTCGGAGCACAGAAATGTCTCGATCCCGAGATCTGAAAAATACTCCTTTTGTGGCCCAAGCACGACTCTAACCTGCTTCTCTTCTCTGTACTCTGGTATATATAGAGGGTTAAGCCTCTTTGAAAGGCTACCTCCGTCAATCCCAGTTTTCCTGAACACCTTGAGCTTGTCGCCTTCGCGGAGCTGTCTTCCGAGATATCCACCGATTTCTCCCCTCGCATAGGTGGACCGGCTTCCCATTGTAAGAGGTATATCCAGTCCGCCAAAAAAAGCTATATACGTCCTAGCCCCCGACTTCAGCTCTCCAAACGATAAAACATCTCCAGGCTTCACCTCAACTGACCTCCACATCTCGATCATATCCCCGTTTAAGCTCGGAGACATATCTCCCCCGGTCAAGGCGATTTCCATAGGCGAGCGAAACAATATCCTAGGCCCGGAAATTGTGGCTTCCAGCACTGCATCGCTTTCGCTGTTTCCCAGTATATAGTTGGCCATTTTGTAGGCGTACATGTCCATAGCCCCGCTTACAGGTATTCCGTAGGACTGGTAGCCGTATCTGCCAGAATCCTGAACCGTGGTGAAAAGCCCCGGGCTGATTATCTCCAAGTCGCTCATCAGAGTTCACCTCTCTCCACCATATTTTCAAGCCTCTTGTATTCATCCCTATCTATGCTCTTAAACGAGACGTAGTCGCCTGGCTCAAGCAGCACAGGCACTTCTCTCTCCGGACTGTAGAGTTTAAGGGGTGTTCGCCCTATTATATTCCATCCTCCAGGACTCTCTATGGGGTATATCCCGGTTTGGACTCCAGCTATTCCTACAGAGCCCTTCATCACTTTCAGCCTAGGAGTGTCTCTCCTTGGAGCTGAAATCGACTCGTCAAGCCCTCCAAGGTATGGAAAGCCTGGGGTGAACCCGATCATGTGGACAAGATACCTGCCCTCTGCGTGCCGCTTAACCACCTCGTCGACTGGAAGTCCGCAGTGTCTTGAAACAGCCTCTATATCTGGTCCGAACTCACCGCCGTATAGAACCGGTATCTCCACTGTTCTCTCTGGTGTTCTCTCTTCCGTCTCTAGCGTTCTCTCTATCTCAATCAGCTCTTTTTCAAGCTCTCTGTAACCCCTAATCGGGTCGTAGTAGATCAAAAGGGATCTGTAGGTCTGCACCACTTCCTCAACGCCGTATATCCTTCTGCGCTCCACTTCCCTCTTCATGGCCGAAACTCTTCTAGATACCGTCTCGGATATCTTATCTCCAAACTCCACCGTGATAGCCCTGTCCCCTGAACAAGTATATTTCGTCTTCATGCCGCTACCCCAGCACTTCACTCATGGAGACCACTGAAATTCCAGAGCACTTAAGTGCTTCACCTATTCCCCTTGCGAGCTCTACAGCTTTTCTGTTGTCGCCGTGGACGCATACTGTGTCGGCAGCTATCTCGACTTCATACCCGTCTATAGACCTGACTTTGCCGTCTTTCACCATTCCGACTACTCTCTCTATGGCAAAAGATTCATCCTCTATCACAGCTCCCAGAACGCTTCTGTCCACAAGGGTCCCGTCTCTATTATATGATCTGTCTGCAAACACCTCGTTGGCCACCTTTAGCCCAACTCTCTTTCCAGCTGTGATTATCTCGCTGTTTGAAAGCCCCACCAGTATTATGCCCTTGTCCACTTCGTATACGGCCTCTGCAAGGGCCATGGCCAACTCTATGTCTCTGGCCGCCAGATTGTACATTGATCCGTGAGCTTTCAGATGCTCCACTTTAGCCCCTCTGCTGGCCGCTATGCCCATTATGGCTCCTAGCTGATACTTAACGTATGACTTCAGCTCTTTCGGGCTTACAGATATGTTTCGCCTTCCAAAGCCCATCATGTCCATAAAGCCTGGATGAGCCCCTATCTTCACGCTGTGATCTCTTGAGATATCAACCGTTTTCTCCATCACAAGGGGGTCTCCCGCATGCCATCCGCAGGCTATATTGGCAGAGGAGATATGCTTGACTATCTCCTCGTCAAGGCCGACTTTGTAAACTCCCATACTCTCTCCTATGTCGCTGTTTAAATCTATTTTTTTCAATTTTTAGCACCTCACCGCAATCTATCTCTACACTACGATTTTATCACCTTTCGAGCTATATTACTATATTCAGCCTCTCTCCGCATTTGCCGCATATGTCAGAGCTGTTTCTCACTTTAGAGGAATATGCGTCCCTCTCCACTATGGTGCTCCCGCAGTTCGGGCAGTACGTGTTGTTGTCCACATCCCCCACATTTCCTATATAGACGTAGTCCAGTTTTTGCTTGGCTATCTCGGCGAGCTTCAATATCCTCTCAACAGGGGTCGGAATCTCGTTGAACTTGTAAGTCGGATGGTACCTGGATATGTGGAGTGGTATCGACCTGTCCAGCTCGGAAATCCAGCCTGAAAGCTCCTCCATCTCCTCGTCCGAGTCGTTGTAGCCCGTTATGGCAAGGGTGGTTAGCTCCACATGGCAGCTTTTGTTTGCCCGCTCTATAGTGCGCAAGACATCCGAAAGGCTGCCTCCACAGACTTTTCTGTAGAAATCCTCGTTAAAGGACTTCAGGTCTATGTTCATGGCATCTACATACGGAAGCAGCTCCTCAAGCGGCTCTGCATTTATATATCCGTTTGTAACCACCACCACGTCAAGCCCCTTAGACTTGCAGATATTTGCCGTGTCCAGCATGTACTCGTAGAACACCGTAGGCTCGTTGTACGTGAATGCAAGCCCTACGTTTTTTCTCTGGCTCAGCTCTGCAGCTTTCTCAGCCATCTGCTCCGGCCCTATATAGTCTGTCATGGGCTTGAAATGGGCTATGCTGTAGTTCTGGCAGTAGCCGCAGCTGAAATTGCACCCATAGCTTCCGCAGGAGAGTATGCTCTTTCCCGGCCTGAAGTGGAACAGCGGCTTCTTCTCTATAGGGTCAATCCCAAGAGATGAGATCTCCCCGTAGTTTTCAGAGTAGATCTCTCCGCCTCTAGCATGCCTTACACGGCATATGCCGCTCTTCCCCTCTTTTACTCTGCAAGCATGAGGGCATAGCTCGCATACAGCTCCGTCCTCTGTCTTTCTGAAATAGCTGGCTAGCTTCTCCAAATCCTCCACCTCCTATTCATCTTGACCATGTCTTATGACTTCAAATCTCTCTATGCTGTAGTCTTCGCCCCTGTATATCCCTGCCTTTTGAAGCGCCACAGACAGCTGGTACTCCACTGTGTCCACGCCCTCAAGGTCCGGAAGCAGAAGTCCTCTTCTCATGCCTGAAGTCACTATGACCCCGTATTTTCTTGGGTCGAGCTCATCACGGCTTGCCAGCTCCGGCTCTAGAAGTTCGTCCACAGACACTTCAAGCTCGTCTATCTCGCTCTCCGCAATCGGCTGGAACCTAGGGTCTCTCTGTCCCGCTTCCACGGCATTTCTGATTATCTCTTCAGCCACATTTTCCGTAGTGGGGTATATCGTGCCTATGCAGCCCCTAAGCTCTCCGTGTTTCTTGAAAGACACAAACACCCCTCTCTTCACGCTTCTCATCTTGTCTGGAATATAGTCCGGAATGTCCATCTCCCGCCCGTGCCTTATATAGTGCTTTAAACTCTCTCTGGCCAGTCTAGTATAGCAGCTATTCAGTGTGTCCAACTTTACGACAGCGTATCCAACTCCAAACGGCCCCTCATAAGAGAACACGTCCCCAGTGTAATCCATGTTTTTCAGAGTTCCAAGCAGTATGCAAAGTGACCTGAGCCCGCACTCTCCAGCGTCTCTCACCAGCTCCTCGTCCAGTTCCATGACGCTTTCACTGTCCCCCCGTTCAAGGGCCGATAAAAGCGTGCTGTCAAATTCCTCTCCCGCAGGGCTGTAGCTATAAGGGCCATCTTCACTCAGCCTGTGGGACAGATCTCCGCTCGCTATCATCACCACGTCGCTGTCACCTGATGAAACAGCTTCCACTATGGCCTCTCCAAAGCTGTACAGCTCTTTTCTCGAAAGCATCCCGTATGTTATGTGGACCAATTTGTAGGAGCTGTATCTCTCGTTTACATAGTAGAGCGGAACCATGGTCCCATGGTCTAGCTTTCCGCTTATATCATAGCCCTTTATAATTTTCTCGTTTATCGAGACAAGTGGTATCCCCTTTTCAAAAGAACTGTCCACTATTCGCTCTGTAAGCTCGGAATCTATTCTTAACTTCATCTTGACATCAGGCCTTCCAAATTGAGCAAAGTCGCCTTCGACCTCTTCCAGCTGATTTATGGCTATGGCGTCGCTGAAAAGCGGTCCATGAGGCGTTACAACCACCACAGTGCTTGGCCTCAACCTGGCGATTTCCTCAGACACTCTCTCCAAGGCTTCTACAGTTTTCACAGCCTTTTCTTCCTGACCCCGACCTATCTCGTGAACCACTATAGGCGGATGTGGAACTACATACCTTCCAATTATCTTTCCCATGACTTCACCCCCATGAATTTGATTAATTTATACCCCTTTTACGTCAAAATAAAAAGCTCCAGACTAAAACAGCCTAGAGCTTCTCATTTTCCATGATTTCTTTGTATATGTGTATATCTGTCTGAGGGTATGGAATCGAAATCCCTCCGCTGTCAAATGCCTTCTTGATCTCTTCCTGGAATTCAAAATATATGTCCCAGTATTTGTCCGCATCGCACCATACCTTGACAGCTATGTCAACTGAATGGTCGCTCAGACTAGTTACTTGAACAAGAGGCTCTGGATGCCTTATGACCAGCCTGTTCTTTTTTATTATCTCATTTATTATGTCTCTGGCTTTGTCTATGTCGTCCTTGTAGCCTATTCCAAAGACCATATCCACTCTTCTCAGCTTCTCTGCAGTGTAGTTTATTATCTTGCCAGTCGCCAAGTCGCCGTTTGGAATTATTATTCTCCTGTTGTCTACAGTGTTAAGCCTGGTGTAGAGCAGCTTTATTTCCTTTACCGTCCCCGATATCCCGTCAAGCTCTATGACATCGTCTATCTTGAATATCTCGAATGCAAGTATCAGTATCCCTCCGGCAAAATTGGCCAAGCTGTCTTTAAGTGCAAGACCTATGGCAAGTCCGGCCGCACTCAGCATAGCTATAAATGTAGTCACAGGGACTCCAAGCATAGTAGCCGCCGTTATAACCACTATTATCTTCATAAGGAACTCGGATATGGACTCTATGAAAGAGTGAAGCGATTTGTCTACCTTGCTTTTCTTCAGCACCTTGTCCAGCATTTTTTTAAGCAGCCTGACTATCCAAAAGCCTATCACCATCACGAGGATTGCCGCTAAAAGCTTGGGAGCCATTTCAAGTCCCCAGTCTATAAGCTTTTCCTGAAACCTTAAAAAAGTTCTCACTTCGGTATTCTCTAGAGCTCCTTCTATAGGATTTCCCAGAACTTCTTCCGCTTTTTCTATTGCCAAAACTATCTTCCTCTCTCTGCTATTTTATCTATACAATTCTATCACTCTTAGGCAATAAAAAAAAGGCCTCTTCCTGGGAAAAGGCCCTTGAAATCTACTACATTATTGCGAATCTTATTACAAATAGAATCGCCAGTATATACATTGGTATCTTTATCTCTTTTCTTCTTCCTGTTGCAAGCTTAAGCACTACGTAGCTTATTATTCCTCCGGCTATACCTTCGGCTATGCTAGTTGTGAATGGCATAAGCGCCATAGTGAAGAATGCTGGAGCACCTTCAGTTATGTCAGAGAAGTCTAGTCTTGTAACAGAACTCATCATGAGAACTCCTACAACTATAAGCGCCGGAGCTGTTGCCGCCCCTGGAATAATGCTGACAAGTCCCGAGAAGAACATTGCAACTATGAAAAGTATTCCAGTAGTTAGGGCTGCAAGACCAGTTCTTCCACCTGCAGCTATTCCTGAAGAACACTCTAGGTAAGTCGACGTAGTAGTCGTTCCGAAGAAAGAGCTTAGAGTAGTTGATATAGAGTCTGAGACAAGCGCTTTCTTCATGTTTCTTACATTTCCGTTTTCATCGTACAGCTTCCCTCTGTCCGCTACCGCCAGAAGAGTTCCCATATTGTCGAAGAAGTCCACCAAACTTATAGTCAGAACTACCATAACTACGTTTAGTAGCGCAACTCCTATTCCGCCACTTCCAAATAGCCCTGCAAAGTCTTGCTGGAAGAAAGTCCCTCCTATTGACGGTGGAATCGAAAGGAACCCTAACTTGCTTACATCAGTTATTCCAAGCGGTATACCTATAAGAGTAGTTGCAGCTATGGAAACTATAAGAGCGGCACCTATTCCCTTGGCCATCAACACTAGAGTCAGAAGTAGCCCAAATATACTGAGCAGAACTGCTGGATTTGAAACATCTCCGAAGTACATTCCGCCATCTACTGCTACAACTATTCCAGCGTTTTTGAACCCTATGACAGCTATAAACAGTCCTATTCCGCCGGTGATAGCCACTTTTATGTTGTTAGGCAGACTATCTATTATAGATTCCCTTATTGACGTCATAGACACCAAGAAGAACGCTATACCCGACACCATTACCGCTGCAAGTCCCTGCTGCCAAGTATAACCCATAGGGCCAACTACAGTATATGCAAAGAATATGGTCAGTCCGAGACCTGGCGCTGTCGCAAGCGGCAGCTTAGAGTAGAACGCATGAAAAAATGTTCCTATTATCGATATAAGACATACAGATGTGTACAGACCCGCGGCTGGCATCCCTGCGTCCGCCAAAAATCCTGGTACAACTACCAGCACATACGCCATGGTCAAGAAAGTCGTTATTCCAGCCATGATCTCGGTTTTTACGTCAGTTCCGTATTTAGACAGCTGATAGAACCTTTCCAAGAAATTTCCCGAGTCGCTCGATACAGACTCAACTTTATTATTTAGTTCTTCCAAAATTTCTCCTCCTCTTTTATAATCATTCTTGTTGATAAGGTTTTCCCAAACCTATGTACTTCAAAGTATACATTGCGCCTCAAAGTTTGTCTGTAAAATAACTGTTACGAACTTATTTTGTATTCTTAATAATTTACTTTTTAGAAATATTTATTTTGTACAGCAGTATTGCTGGTGTTTCGAACAAAACCGTAGGGTTTGATGAATAGATATTGACGTTTTTTTATCAAAAACTGCTCTACTTTTTCTTTGAAAATAAAAAAGAGTCGAGTTTTTACTCTCGACTCTCATATATCTATGCCTTACACTTGCTTTTAAATAAAGACCTGTAGATCAGCTCTTCTAAAATTGAAAAGATTCCGCTCGTTATAAGGTATATTCCCATTACTACAGGGCTTTTGAACGTCAGCATAATCGAAATGACAATAGTAGTTATTATATTTTGCTTCAGAGGCTTGTCGCTGTTGAATCCCTTTAAGTAGCCTATATAGTTCAGCAAGCTAGGCCCCAGAGCGACCAGCGAGTATATAATCGGAATTATATTATATAGCTGCTGTCATGCACCTTTAAACTTGAAACCCACGGCACCAGTGCCGACCCAGTCTCTATACTCAAAGCCTTTATAGAATTGAATAGAGGTATCAGTATCGGAAGTTGAAGAAAGACTATAAAAAAACCTAAAAGACTTGAGCTATTTTCCTTGTAGCACTTCTTTAGCGCTTCGTTTTTCTTCTCCTCATTGTTTTTATATTTTTTGTTTATCTCATTAACAGCTGAGCTTAGTTTTTGCTGCTCTGACATGGCTATCTTTTGCTTTATAGACAATGGCAGCATTATGACTTTAACAAGTATAGTCAAAGCTACTATAGCCATCCCCCAGTCATTAGTCAGTCCAAACATAATATTTAAGACATCATTCAGTATATTAGACATAATAATTTCATCTCCTAATTGTGAGTATTTGTGGTTTGAATTATTATATCTTGCCTCTAGTCTGGAAAGTAGAGTCTCCAAATTTCATATTTTTCATACTGTCTAAAGTCCACGGAATCTAGGTGAATATCGTAATCTAAAGACTTGATTCTATTTAATTTGCAGCTATTGTAGTTCAAGTATGTCATCTTGCTCTTATATGAACTTAGCAACAGGAATCCTATAGACATAAAACATAAAAAGAATATTGCAGCACTCAATATATAGAGATATTCAAAACTCATGGCAACTTCCTCCTATCGCATTATGTACGCTCCCTTTTATAACTTAATCAAGATTATATACCAAATAATACTAATTTACAATACTGTACATCATTTTTAGCAAATGTATGTTTCTATTAATAAAAAAAAAGAGAGCTAAGCTCTCTTCTCTATTCTTTATTCAACTGTAACCGACTTGGCAAGGTTCTTTGGCTTATCCACGTCACAACCCCTTATAACTGCAACATAGTATGAAAGCAGCTGAAGCGGTATTACCGAGAGGATAGGAGTCAGTATTGATATAGTTCTAGGCATATATACTACCTGATCCGAAACCTGCTCTATATCTGTATTTCCCTCTAGCGCAAACGATATAACCTTGGCTCCTCTAGTCACTACCTCTTTTATATTGCTGACCATCTTTTCAAATAGCTCTTCCTGTGTCGCTAGTGCTATTACAGGTATATCTTGATCTATAAGAGCTATTGGCCCGTGCTTCAGCTCTCCAGCTGGATATGCCTCTGCATGTATATACGATATCTCCTTGAGCTTAAGTGCGCCCTCAAGCGAGACAGATCCGTCTAGCCCACGACCTATATAGAACATGTCCCTATGCATGTGGTTCTTGTCTGCAAACTTCTGTAGCTCTTCTTTGTTTTGTATAAGCTTCTCCACTTTCTCAGGAAGTACAAGCATCTCGTCTCTTATAGTTCTGAACTCCTCTACTGAGAGCTTTCCGTTCAGCCTTCCAAGGTAAAGCGCAAGTATATACATAGCTATAAGCTGTGTAGTGTAGGCCTTGGTGGACGCAACTGCTATCTCTGGTCCAGCCCATGTATAGAACACGTCGTCGGCTTCCCTTGCAACAGAACTTCCAACCACATTTGTGACTGCCATGACTCTTGCTCCGGCTTTTTTAGCCTCCCTTAAGGCTGCAAGCGTGTCTGCCGTCTCGCCTGACTGGCTTACAACTATAAGAAGTGTCTTTTCATCCATTATAGGGTTTCTGTATCTGAATTCCGAAGCTATGTCCACCTCTACAGGTATTCTAGCCAGCTTCTCTATCACGTATTTTCCAACCATCCCAGCATGGTAAGCTGTTCCACACGCCACTATAAAGACTTTGTTTATATTGTCTAAGTCTTCTTTTGTAAGTTTTATGTCGTCTAGAACAATTTCGTCTGAATCACTCATTATCCTTGAAGTCATTGTATCTTTTATGGCTTTAGGCTGCTCGTGAATCTCTTTTATCATAAAGTGCTCGTATCCACCTTTTTCAGCAGCTTGGGCATCCCAAGTCACGTGGAATATCTCTTTCTCCACTGGAAGCCCCTCAAGTGTCTGTATCTCTACAGCGTCTTTAGTAAGCACAACCATTTCCTTGTCCTCTAGCAGGTATACGTCTCTAGTGTAGTTCAGTATTGCAGGTATGTCTGAAGCTATGAAATTCTCACCTTTTCCAAGCCCCACTATAAGCGGACTGTCCTTTCTAATAGCTACAAGCCTGTCCGGCTCCTGCTTCGACACCACGCCCAGCGCATACGATCCCTCTAGCTTCTGCACAGTCTTGGCCACTGCCTCGACTATGTCTCCGTTGTAGTTATGGTCTACCAGATGTGCTATTACCTCAGTGTCTGTATCTGATTTAAACTCATATCCAAGTGATATAAGCCATTCTTTCAGGTACATGTAGTTCTCTATTATTCCATTGTGGACAACCGATATGCTCTCTTTCCCATTGAAATGAGGGTGCGAGTTTACATCTGAAGGCTCCCCATGAGTTGCCCATCTCGTATGCCCTATTCCGATTGTCCCCTCTATAGGGAACTCGTTTATTCTGTCCTCTAAGTTTGCAAGCCTTCCCTTTTTCTTAGCTATTGTGAGCTTGCTTTCTCCTAGTATAGCCACTCCTGCCGAGTCGTAGCCTCTGTACTCAAGCTTTGAAAGACCGTCTATAAGCACAGACGTAGCCTCTCTATATCCTATATAACCTACTATTCCACACATTTTTCAATTGCTCCTTTCAATTTCTAAAGAAGCCCATAGACCTCCGCTTCCCTTTGTCCTCGAAATCGCTCCCGAGTTTTGTAGAAGCTTTGACGCTGGTCAAACGCAGAGTATCCGCCGAATCCTCGATAGACTCTGTCCTCGTCAACTTTGCAAGACGCAAAGTCCTGGCGCTTTTATTTTACATATATGGGCTTTACGCTTATTATATTACATTTTCTCTTTAAGCGTTAGTCTTTTTATTTCTTCTTCTTCTTCTGATCTGTGCAGGGCAGTCCGGGCAGTCTTTCATCTGCTTTTTTTTCTCACAGAGCTCGTACTGTCCTCCCTGTATCTTTAAGTTTTTTCCGTTGACCAACGCATCTGCCAGCTTCTCTCTTGCTTCCTTGTATATCCTCTGAATAGTAGATCTGGCCACTCCCATTTTCTCAGATGTCTCTATTTGGTCTAAATTCCTATGGTCTATCAGTCTTATAACTTCGTATTCTTCTAGTGTCATTAAAATTGTATCTCTGATGCAACATTCACCTGATGGCCCAAATCTTTCGAATATAGGCTTTTCACATACTTTTCTGAGTTTTTTTGGTCTAGACAACTTAAATCCTCCTCTTGTTCTAAGACATGGCCCTAGAGATTCTCTATGCCATGTCCCTTTATAAATATTACTTATTTTGAAAACTGGTATTTGCCTTCTACATAGATCTGATGCCAAAGCGCAAATATCAGCACAGTCCACACCTTCCTGCTATTGTCTGCTACACCCTTGCAGTGACTTTCTAAAAGTGACAGTACGTATTTCTTGTCTATATACTCGTCTATTTCACTGTTGCTTATGATGTCTACAGCCCAATCGTGTATTTCGTCTTTAAGCCAATGGCGTATTGGCACTGGGAATCCCAGCTTTCTTCTAGTAGAGGCGCCTGTTTTTACAACCTCTTTTGCGGCCTCTCTCAACGCATATTTTGTTGTATCGCTAGCTATCCTGAGGTCTGTGCCTATCCTAGATGCGACCGAGAATACCTCTTTGTCCAAGAAGGGAACTCTAAGCTCAAGCGAATTGGCCATAGTCATCCTGTCCGCCTTTACCAGTATGTCTCCTCTAAGCCATGTGTGGATATCCACCTGCATCATCTTGGTAACGTCGTCATAGTCTTTGAATTTCTCATATATAGGCCCTGTTATGTCTTTGTAGCTTGTGTTAGGTGAATAGCTATTTAAGAACCTCATTTTCTCACTTTCAGTGAATATCTTGGCATTTCCGTAGAACCTGTCCTCTAGTGGGGTAGTACCTCTTTCCAGAAGTGATTTCCCTTTCATACCTTCACGCATGGCCTTTGAAATTCCTCTAAGCGGAGAGTAAAGACATTTAGGTATCTTCTTAAATACATCTAGAGATATAGGCTCTCTGTATATATTGTACCCTCCAAACAGCTCGTCTGCCCCTTCTCCGGACAGCACAGCCTTTACGCTCTTTCTGGCCTCTCTAGCCAAAAAGTAAAGCGGTATAAGTGCAGGATCTGCCACAGGATCGTCTAGATGCCAGACTATCTTCGGCAATTCTTCCACAAATTCCTCTGGGCTTATGACATAGGATATGTTCTCCACCCCTATGCTCTCTGCCGACTCCTTAGCAAAGTCTATCTCGCTGAAACCTTCCCTTTCAAATCCCACAGTGAAAGTCTTTATTGCAGGATTGACTTCCTTCGAGAGTGCCGCTACTACAGTGGAGTCAACCCCACCGCTTAAGAAGCATCCTACTGGCACGTCACTTCTCATATGCACTTTAACTGAATTTCTGAGCACATCTATTATCTGCTTTTTAGCCTCTTCTATCTTGAGAGGCTGTCTCTTGAACTCAGCCTGCCAGTACTTTTGAATCTTCATGTCTTCGCCTATTTTAAACTCTGCGAAGTGTCCTGGTGGAAGTTCTAGCACACCTTCGTTCATAGTTCTGTCTCCAGGAACGTATTGATAAGTTAGATACTGCTGAAGCGATGTCTTGTCCACCGTCTTCAAGTCCTTCACTGCCAGTATGCTCTTTTTTTCAGATGCAAAGTATATCTTGTCGTCATCTTCACAGTAGAAAAGTGGCTTTATGCCGAAATTGTCTCTCGCCACAAAAATACTCTCTTCTTCTATGTCGTATATCACAAAGCTGAACATACCTCTAAGCTCTGAAAGCAGCTCTTTCTTCTTCTCCACATACAGCGCCAGTATAGTCTCTGTGTCGGAAGTCGTGCTGAACTTGTAGCCTTTAGACTTCAACCTGTCCCTTATCTCTACATGGTTGTATATCTCTCCGTTGAAAACTATCTTGTACTTGCCATCCATGTAGGAAAGCGGCTGATGACCGTGCTCTAAGTCGAAAAAGCTAAGTCTTCTGAATCCAAAAGCCACTTTCCCGTCGTCAAAATAGCCGTCACTATCTGGTCCTCTGTGGTGAATTATATCTGTCATCTTCTTTAGGTCTTCAGACTTCATCAACTTTTCGCCGTTTGTTTTTCTGCTTATAACGCTTATATATCCACACATTTACGCTAAATGCTCCTTTTCTTTAGTCTACTTGGACTTCGCCAGTATCATATCAGCTATCTCATTTGCCATTTGCTCTATCTCTTCTATGTTCTCTCCCTCGAGCATGACCCTCACAAGAGGCTCTGTTCCAGAAGCTCTTATCAGGACCCTTCCCCTACCATCAAGCGAAGACTCCACTTCTCTTATCTTCTCTACTATGCACTCGTCTTCGTTGAATATGTTTTTCTTTTCGTTTGGAACCTTGGCATTTACAAGCACCTGTGGAAGCTCCGTCATTACGCTCTTAAGGTCTGAAAGTGCTTTCCCACTTTCCTTCAACACTGTAGTCAAATAAAGCGCAGTGAGCAGTCCATCTCCAGTCGTATTGTGGTCGAGGAGGATTATATGTCCTGACTGCTCCCCGCCTATCTTGTATCCATTAGCTTTCATATTTTCAAGCACATATCTGTCCCCGACTTTTGTCTTTTCAAGCTTTATGCCTTCTCTGTCACAAGCTATGAAAAGCCCCATATTGCTCATCACAGTTACAACGAGAGTGTCTTTTTCAAGCTCTCCCTTGTCTTTGAAGTGTTTTGCAAGCACTGTCATTATGAAGTCTCCGTTGACTTCTTCTCCATTTTCGTCCACGGCAAGGCATCTGTCGGCATCCCCGTCGAAAGCAAGCCCTATATCGCATTTGTTTTCAACTGTAAACTGCTTTATAGCTTCTAGGTGAGTCGAACCACAGTCTTTGTTTATATTGGTCCCGTCAGGATTGTTGTGTATAGTATATACATCTGCACCTAGCCTCTTGAAAAGCTCTGGAGCACATTTAAAAGCCGCTCCTTCTGAACAGTCAAGTGCAACTTTCATTCCGTCCAGCTTTGTTTCAGCGGCATTCATAAGAAAATCTATATAGTCCTCGCAAGCAGTTTCCTGCTTTAAAAACCTCCCAACATCCGATCCAGTTGGACTTGGGATTCCCTCCAGCTCAGAGTCTATAAGCCTCTCTATCTCTTCCTCTACACTGTCTGGAAGCTTGAAGCCCTGGCTGTCTAGAAATTTTATGCCGTTGTATTCGACTGGGTTGTGAGATGCAGATATCACTACCCCTGCATCTGCTCCGTATTCCCTGACTAGATGTGCAACTGCAGGTGTAGGTATGACTCCTACAGATATCACGTCTGCTCCGACAGAGCAGATTCCAGATTCAAGAGCCGCTTCCAGCATATCCCCAGAAATTCTTGTGTCTTTTCCGACTATTATCTTCACATGCTTTTTTCCGTTTGTAAGGACATGGGCTCCTGCCCTTCCTATTTTATATGATAACTCCGGACTCAGTTCAGTGTTCGCAATTCCTCTGACTCCGTCTGTTCCAAAATACTTTCCCAACGCATTTCCTCCTCGTCTCTTTTAGAGTAAACCTTTTTTTATTATATACTATCAAGCTTAATTCCACAAACTCTTAATCTGTTTTAGCTCCAAGTTCAAATTCTAAGGACTCGGGGCCTACACTTATAACTCTTATTCCAGCTGGAATTTCGCCATAGCCTATGGCCAAGGAGTATATGCCCGGCTCGGAGGCTTCAGAAAAGTCAACAGTTAGCGCTATGTCCTCTTTTGATATACCTTCCAGAAGCTGTGCTTCTCCGCTTATCTTTACTCTTACGAGGTCCGGTGCTTCATTCACATTTGTCACAGCCAAGTCTTCGCTTATGTTTTTAAACTTAATTTCAGATAAGCTGTAATCAAGAGTTTTCTCTATCTCTTCTTCCAGCTCCTGCTCATCTTGAACTTCCTTGACCGTAAGCTTTACCTTGACTTTTTTGTCGACCCCTTCTGCAAGCTCCATGCCTTCAGGCAGCACCAGCTCCACATCTATCTCCTTGCTCTCCGTAATCCCGCTTATATCTATCTCGGTCGTGTCCACTTTAGCTGGAGCGTTCTGAGACCCAGAGTAAATGAATTTAACCTTTTCTGGAATTACTTCTGCTACTGAAACCTCGTAACCTTCTGGAATCTCGCCTACAAGCTTCGGCTCTATCTTAGCTATCTTTATATCAGCACTCAGCACCTTCACATATAGCTTAGACTTACTCAACTTAACTCCCTCTACGCTGTTTCCCGCTCTGTCTAACGGGACCAAACTCACTTCGATATCTTGCCCGTTTTTCACCTCACCTGCATCCAGACTTGCAACCACTCTGTCTACAGAGTCAACATCGCTTCTTACACCAGTTACACTGACTTCGCTCTCTGGAAACTCCAGCATGTCTGGATTTATGCCCGACGGCAGTTCCCCCGTTGTAACTAGCTCTGCTTTAAACGACTTGCTCACAATTCTTTCAATAGTGACCTCTATCTGTTTAGGGCTGTAGTCTATGTCAGCGGTTCCTCCTCTTATGTTGCTTTCCATTTCCACATCTACTGTATGCGTCCCCTCGTCATATCCGCTCAAGTCCGCTTTAAATCTGATATCGTCTCTTCTGATTTGATATATGTCATTTCGCCTGCCAGATATCTTCACGTCTACCTTGAAGTCTTTGTCTGAAGTCACAACTAAACTTTCGTCCTCTTGCTCTATCAGCTCCACGTTCATTCCGAGAAGTTGCTTTGTGGTAGATGGATTTATATCCCCCATGACATAGGACCAGAGAAGTATCGATATCGCGATAGACAAGAAAACTATGGTCTTTTTGTTATTTAACTTTATTCTTCTCATTTCTATTCCTCCATCTAGCAAGCATCCCTTTCTTCTTTTCACCAGAGCTGTACATCTCGGCAAGCTTTCCCTTGAGCTCTATCATATCTATAGCCCTCATAAGCTTGCCTCTCTCCGCTATGGAAACTATTCCTGTCTCCTCTGAAACTATAAGGGTCAGGCAGTCTGATATCTCTGTGATGCCAAGCGCGGCTCTATGCCTTGTTCCTATAGTCTTGTTCAAGCTGTAGTTCTCTGAAAGCGGCAAAAAGCACCCCGCAGCCTTTATTTTGTTGCCCTTTATTATGACAGCTCCATCGTGAAGAGGCGTGTTTGGATAGAATATATTCCCTAGCAAGTTGGCTGTTATGTCTCCATTTATCGAAACACCAGTTTCAGCTATTTCATTTAAGCCTATCTCTCTCTCGAATACGACAAGCCCGCCTATCTTTTGCTGAGAAAGCGACCTTATGGTCTCCATAAGCTCTTCTACGACTTTCTCTCCTGCTTCCGCATCGCTATTCACTATTGAGTCTGTAAAAAACTTGGTCCTCCCTATATACTCAAGCCCTTTTCTAAGCTCATTTTGAAAGACTATGAATATCGCTATTACACCGTAGTTCATGGTTTTTTCAAGAGTCCAGTATATGGTATACAGCTCTAGTGACTTGCTCAGCTGCGTCACTACAAGCAGTATAAGTATCCCTTTCAAAAGCTGCTCCGCCCTTGTCTCTCTTATAAGCATAAATATCTTGTAGATTACAAACGCCACTATTCCCATATCTATAAGATCCCGTATTCTTATGTTTAAAGCTATGTCTCTTATCGTCTCCATCGTGCTACACTCCCTAATTATTCTAAATTGCAAAAACTTGAGTCATTCCCCTATTAGATACCCATGATTAACTATTTTACATCTCTTGAAGTGTAAACTGAAGTTACAATTGCATTAAAAGTATACAAAAAAACCGACGTGGCATATATACCCGTCGGTTTAGAATTTCACCTTTAGATTAAAATATTCTGAATTTGTCGCTTTTTACATTGCATATAGGACAACTGTCTAGCATATCCCCGTGAGCAGCATATCCGCAAACTTCGCATATGTGTATGTTTGAGAACTCAGCGTCTTTTCCTTGATCCACAAAAGACTTTGCCTCTAAGTACATTTTCTCGTGAGTCTGCTCTGCTGCCATAGCCCATTTTATAGAGTTCACAGCTTTCTTCTCGTCTGCTGATTCAGCGTTTTCTAAAAACTCAGGATACATAACAGTAACTTCCCATTTCTCTCCATCAGCTGCCGCTTTAAGGTTTTCAGAAGTGCTTCCTATACCAAATCCAGCCATAGAGCTCACTTCAAAATCTCCTTTTACGTCTTTTATAACGTTAAAATGCGATTTTGCATGTATAGACTCTGCGTAAGATATTGCATTGAACACAGTTTCGACTACAGGGAAGCCGTCTTTCTTAGCAATTTCTCCCCATATTTGATATCTCATTCTAGCTTGGCTTTCGCCTCCAAAAGCTGATCTCATATTTTCCGCTACGTTGTTGTTCATCTAGAATACCTCCTCTTATGTGTTTAGCTAAATTATATCAGATTGTAGAGCTTTTAACAATTAAAATTCCCTATCATTCCCTTTAGACCTATCGAAATTGTAAAGAACCTCTCCTGAAAGATCCACCACCATTATAGATCCGCTTTTTCCAAACTCTATGTCCTTGGCAAGCTCAGCTGACTCGCTCATGTTTAAAAAGTCCTTCATATAGTCTGGCCTTTAATCTTAGTTGTATGTTCATAGTAAAATCATCCCCCTATGTCAACTACCCCCAAGACAAGCATGGGGGCTTGTACCTAATCTACACGAAGTACTAGCGATAGCCTAAGCTATCTCCTTCCTCAAACGATTGGAACATAAGGCTAGTTGACTGTAGCCCAAGCTATAAAGTTTACTCTACAGCCTCTTCTTTGGAGTTTGTTTCTATATATTCGATGCCTTTCCTCCAAAGGTTCATAGCACCAATCCTATCATCGTTGGATTGATAGCTACAGTTTTTGCATTTGAAGATATGCTTCTTCTTGTCCCTGTTAGCTTTTTCAATATGTCCGCACTTTGGACACTGTTGGCTTGTATATCTAGGGTCTACTGCAATCACAATAGAGCCATTCATCATAGCCTTATATTCTAACAGTTGTCTGAATTGATAGAAAGCCCAAGAGACAGAAGTATATCTATTATTTATATGCACTTTTTCAGTTGCATTTCTAACGCCAGACAAGTCCTCAAGAACGAAAAGAGTGTTAGAGCCATATTTATCAACGAGTGCCTTAGTAATGGCGTGGTTTACGTCATTCACATAACGGTTTTCTCTTGACCCGATAGACTTTATTTTTCGTTTTGCAGACTTAGTGCCTAGCTTTTGCAACTGTTTACGCAAGATTTTATAGTGTCCTCTTTTCGACTTTATGTGCCTACCTTTAAAGAAGCTGGTTTCACCATCGCTGTCATAGGTAGTCGCCAAAAAGTTAATTCCAAGGTCTATTCCTACAATCTTGTTTACTTCAAAAAGAGTAGTTCCCTGATAGTCCTTAGTCATCGGTATATGCAGAAAGTATTTGTTGAACTTATATACTAGCTTTGCTGTACCAAAAGAATAAGAGCCGTCAAAGAACTTCTCCATGCCTTTAGTTTCAAATGGTATTTTCAATCTACCTGAAAGGCTGTTTATAGAGAATACGCCATCAATGAGGGAATAGTCCCGATTCCAAACGAGGTCATATTCAAGATTTTTAAAATTAACCAAGCTGAAATTATGACCGTTGGATTTGTTGGTCTTGTATTTGGCTATCGCAGTTTTCATAACAGACTGAGCCATCTGGGACTTCAATCCATAGGCTTCTCTAAGGTGATAGTAGGTATCTTCATTTATCTTGCGTTGGTTCAAGCAGTTGTTCTCGAAGATATACTTAGATACACAGTTTAATGCTTTTCTAACTTGGAGCATAGTCTGTGTAAAAGATTCTATTTGTTCAGTTGTAGGGTAAATTTGTATTTTTGATGTAATAGTAACTTCCAAGCTAGACACCACCTTTCACTAATAACCATATTATAATCAATTACTGAAATCAAGCTATATTGGTAGTAGAAAGGATATAAATATGTCAAAAACCCCTGCTAACGCAGGTGGCGTTTCCTCCTCCCAGACAAGCAGAGGAGGTTTCCACGCCACAAAACCTATGAATTCTATTTTATATAGGGGGACTTTCCCTCAAAATGCTGTTAAGCGTTTGTTATCTTAAGGTTAAAACACTCGTCTATAGTCTTACTTCTTTGAAGTAATGGCTTTCATTCTCTGTGACTCTATTTAGGCTTATATCGAGCCTGTGTTTGAATATGGGGCCATTTACAACTATGCTGTGGTATTCTCCGTTTTCGCCTGCTAAATCCACTCTTTTTTCCCTAAACTCTTCTAAGAGGTCCTTGTCCAACCTTCGCCCCAGGAAGCTGGCGTCAAGTGCCTCTTTTTTGCATGAGACTATATAGGCTTCAAATCCGCTCTCTATAAACTTGACCACCACTTCCTCTCTGCTCATGCCCCAGAGCGGGAAAACCGGCTTTATCCCTGTGCCCTCTGCTGCGTTTTCAAGCCACTCTCTGTGGGCCAGCAGATCTATGTCTCCAAATACTCCTGAGTCCAGCCCTCTACTGCTTGAGCCTTTAAGGAAGTCTACAAATACGTCTCGGTAAGCTCCCCAGCTCGCCTCTACTATTTCAAGCGGTATACCCAACGATTCGCTCTGTGCCTTTAGTATCTCTCTTTTCAGCCCATGGGCTCTTGAACGCTCTCCACCCTCTTCAAATATAGAGAGGAGAAGCTTTGGAGCTCCTCCTCTTTCTACTGCGCTATAAAGGGCGAGTGACGAATCCTTTCCTCCACTCCAGGAAGAAAAAAAATTCATTCTCTCCATATTCACCTTCTCCTTATTTGTAAAGATTAAAGCCCTCTGTCAGCTTCGGAACTATCTGCTTCTTTCTAGATACAAGTCCGTCTACAAATGCTCCCTGCTCCGCCTCTATGTCGAAAGCTGTCTTTATTATGTTTTCGTTGTTGCTCTCGAACAGTATATAAGACCCTTCGTTTATTATATCTGTAAGTGCCAACAGCGTTATATAGTAGCCGTTTGTCTTGTGCGCTTTCTTTATGAAGTCTATATACTCGTCTTTTCTGGCCATTATCTCGTCTATGTCCAGAGTGAAGACTTGCCCCACTCCTACTTTATTCCCCTCTAGGTTGAACTCCTTGAAGTCCCTGTAGAATATCTCCTCTATAGTGAATCCCTCTAACGAAGTCCCAGCCTTGAACATATCCATGGCATAGCTTTCTAGGTCCAGGTTCAGTATCTTGTTTAGAGAGTCAACTGCATCCCTGTCCATATCTGTAGTCGTAGGAGACCTGAAAAGCAGCGTATCTGAAACTATTCCTGAAATCAACATCCCCGCTATACTCTCCGGTATCTCGACTCCACTCTCTTTGAACATGTTGTAGATAACTGTACAAGAGCTTCCAACCACCATGTTCCTGAAGTTTATAGGTGTAGAAGTGCTTATATCACCTATCTTGTGGTGGTCGACCACTTCTATTATGTCCGCTTCCTCTATTCCCTTTGCACTTTGGGCGTACTCGTTGTGGTCCACCAGTATCACTTTCTTGTTTTTAGGATTTATAACGTGATTTCTGCTTATAAGCCCTAAGAACTTATTCTCACCGTCTACTACAGGGAATGTCCTTCTCTTTGTCTCGAGCATTGCCTCTTTTACATCGTCTAGGTAGTAGTCCGCTCCGAACTTTATTACGTCTCTGTTCATTACAGAGGATATATAGTTGCATCTGTCTATTATTTTAGAAGCCACAAATATATCCGAAGACACAGAGACTACGCTTACACCGTTTTGCTTGGCTTTCTCGACTGCATCTTCTGAAATGCTCTTGTCGTTTGTCACAACTATGAGCTTCGATCCTCTTTCTATAGAGGCCTTCACTACTTCGTCGTTGTCAGAAGTTATGACTACAGTGTTGCTGTCTATCTTGCTTTTAGCAAACTCGTCTAGCTGAGTCACAACCACTATGCTTCCCTTCACCTCGTCGCTTCCCTTTACTAGGAGCTTGCCCTCTAGACCTGAAACCACATTTTCCACTGAAGTGTTGAGGTCAGCAAACTCGTCTTTCATTATGCCTATGGCTATGTCTTTCAAGCTCACTATTCCCATAAGCTTGTCGTCTTCCTCTAGTATAGGGAGCAGTGTAAGTTCCTCGTTTTCCATCATCCTGTGGCATTCTATTATAGGCGACTTAGGCGAAACTCCATTTACCTTTTCATATTCCAGATCCCTTACCTGCGTCTTCACGTCGGATATAAGCTCAGGTGACTCCACTTTAAACTTGTTAAGTACAAATTCAGTCTCTTTGTTGATTTCGCCTATTCTAGCAGCCTTGGCCTCAACTCCGAGTTTGTTTTTCAAATAAGATAGTGATACAGCTGATGTTATGCTGTCTGTGTCCGGGTTCTTGTGTCCAAATATTAAAATCGACATAAGCACTCTCCTTTTTCTTGATTTCATTCTTCTTTACTGATTATATCACCCAAGTCATCCTTTGTGAACTTATTCTGTCCCCTTGATATCATATCTCCAATTGCCACTTCTGGATTTCTATACCTTCTCTTTTTCTGGGTTTTCCTCTTGTACTGTATCGACTCCACAGGACACCACTGTATGCAGGCCATACACCCCTCGCACTTGTTTTTCCACCTGGGATTGCCGTCTTCTGTATATATATTGCCTACAGGGCATATATCTTGGCATATACCGCATTTTGTACAGCGTTCGTCTGAATGAAAGCCGCTTCCCATCTTTTTTATCCTCTTTATGCCGATCTTGTTTATAAAGCCCATGTAAGACCTGCTAGACTTCAGATCGTATTGAGCATTTCCACTTTTTATTCTTCCAACTATTTCATCTGTCTGTTTTTTTGCATCGTCTAAAAGCCGCTCTATCTCTTTTGCTGTAGCTCCATTGAACATAGGTATGTAGTTGTCCGGCATCTTTACACTGTAGAGTCCTACAAGCTCTATACCTGCCCTCGAGATTATCTCCCTGGCTTGGTACAGTGCGGCTCCTGGCATTCCACCATGCGATGCTACTACAAATATCCGCTTTATACCCTCTAGCTTTTCCAAAAACTCTCTCACTATATTGGGCATTCCAAACATATAGACAGGAAAAACCAAACCTATATTTTCAGAAGCATCCAAACTGTCTATAGGGGCTTTTATCTTTTTTATCTCGCTGTCCCCTAGATTTTCAGCTATTTGCCTCGCTATCGAAAGCGAGTTTCCCGTCCCCGAAAAATAGAATATATCGTATTTCACGCAATTCACCTCTTTCTAAATAAATAGAGATGACCTTGACTTAGGTCATCTCTAACTTCCCAATCCGCAGTATCTGAGCTCCATCTCTACTTTGAAGTTCTGGTTTTCCCCTCGTCTCACAGAGACGTTTTTAGGTTCCCCGTCTTCATCTATGCACATCAAGTAGCTGAGCACTATTTCCACTACGGCCTCGTTGATGGTCTCGTCGTCAGCTTCGTCATATGCCGAGTAAACCACCCTCTCAGGTATATCTAACGTCAACGTGTAATACCCTTCTGTACATTTAACTCTGCTTTCCTTAATTTGCTCTAACAAGCCCATCATCCCCTTTGTAAGATACTGTGCGTAACTTGAGTTTAGTTGCTATTGTTCCTTTATACCCTATTCCTCAAGTTTATATCTTACACTTAAGCTTTTTTTAGCTTTTCTATCAAGTTTAATATATCGTATGGAAGCTCTGCTCTAAGCTCTATTTCGCTCTTGTCTCTAGGAAGCCTTAACTTCATGGCATAAGAGTGAAGCGCCTGTCTATCTATATCTGGGCTTTCCTTAAAGTAAAGCGAATCTCCAATTATAGGATGTCCTATATGCTTAAGATGCACTCTTATCTGATGTGTTCTCCCTGTCTCTAGCCTTACTTTCAGGAGAGTAGCGTCTTTATACCGCTCTACGACTTCATAGTGGGTCACCGCTCGCTTTCCATCCTCTCTCACTATTCTCATTATAGAGTCCTCTGACTCTCTCTCTATAGGAAGATCTATAGTGGCCTTGTCTTCGCCTACAACTCCGTCTACAACTGTCAGGTATGTCTTCTCCACTGTGTTGTCCTTAAACTGTTTGGATATTTGCTGATGCGCAAAGGAGTTCTTGCCCACTAAGAGCACACCTGAAGTGTCCCTGTCCAGCCTGTTTATAAACCTTATCTTCTTTTTTATTTTGTTTTCCAGAAAATAATACGCTAGTCCATTTGCAATCGTTCCAATAGGATGACCCTGAGTCGTATGTACGACTGTAAACGGCCTTTTGTTCAGCACCACCAGGTCTATGTCCTCGTATATTATGTCCAGCTCTATTTCAGGCTCTGGAAGATTGTTGTCGTCCTCGTCATCCATCAAAAGGCTGACTGTATCGCCTTTTTTCACACTTACATTCCGTCTGACTTTCTCACCGTTTAAGAAAATCGACCTCTCTCTGACCATCTTCTTTATAAGCCTTGAAGACACGTCATACTCTCGCTTTAAAAACTGCTCTAGATTGTCTGAATCAGCCTTGACCTCAAAAGACACTACGCTCTCGCTCTCCACCAATATGTTTTGTTTCACTTCTCCACCTAATTCCTTTCAATTAGTCTCTTTTAATATTATAATGTATTCAGGCTACAATTAAAACAGCGTTTCAGGAGGAAATCATGGGAATTTCAGAGAACAGCAACATAAACATAGTCCATAATCACAAGACCAACTCGATAGAGACTGCAAACGAACTCAAAGGCAAACTTCGTTCTAGAGGCTTTACAGTGTCAGACACTATTTCAGAAGATGCCATGGTCAACATATGTATAGGTGGCGACGGAGCTTTCCTACGAGCCGTCCACGCTTCTAATTTTTCGTCTGTGCCTTTTCTGGGGATAAATACCGGGCACCTTGGATTTTTTCAAGAGCTTTGCCCTTCAGACTTGGATGAGCTCATAGACAGCCTTGAGCAGAAAAGCTATTCAATAGAGGAGATAGAGCTTCTAAAGGCAACTGTCTACACAAAGCACGACAGTTTCACTGTCAAGGCCATAAACGAGATAGCCATAAAGGGAGTTTCTTCAAAGGTAATACATATAGATGTCTACATCGACGGGGATATATTCGAAAAAGTAAGTGGGGATGGTCTTATAGTCTCGACTCCTATTGGAAGCACAGCCTACAACTTCTCATGCGGCGGAAGCATAATCTCCCCCAAGCTCAAGACTCTTCAGATTACACCTATAGCCCCTATTAACTCCAAGGCCTACAGGTGCATGAACAACAGCCTCATAGTACCTTCCTGCTCTTCACTCGTAGTCCGTCCAGAGTACAGGGACGAAAGCTCCTTGTCCATAATCTCTGACGGAATACAGTACAACCACCATGGAATACGAGAGATAAGCTTTGGGTACTCCGGCCATAAACTCAAGAAGCTCACAGTAGAGGGAAAGAGCTTTTGGAACAACGTCAGGGAGAAATTCCTGTAGTCTGAATATACGCACTAAAAAAGGAGGCCTAGGCCTCCTTTTCCTCTTCTACATCGATCAGAGCTTCATACTCCGCCACAAGTTCTCCAAACTTTTCAAGCGCTTTCTCTATAGGCTCGGAGCTCGTCATATCCAGTCCTGCTTTTCTGAGTATTTCTGTAGGGTAGTCTGAGCTTCCGCTCTTCAGGAACTCTATATACAGATCCCTGGCTTCCACGTCCCCTGAGATTATCCTCTCTGCAAAGTAGACAGCCGCCGAGAAGCCCGTGGCATACTGGTATACATAGAAGTTGTAGTAGAAGTGAGGTATCCTAGCCCACTCCACCTCTATTCCAGGGTCCAAGACAATCTCCTCTCCATAGTACTTTCTGTTGAGACCTGAGTATATGGCAGAAAGCGATTCTGCTGTCAGCGCTCCTCCAGCTTCGACTCTTTCGTGTATTATCTTCTCGAACTCTGCAAACATTGTCTGCCTGTAGACAGTCCCTCTGAACTGCTCTAGATAGTGGTTCAAGAAGTATTTCTTCTTCTCTCTGTTCTCTGTGTTTGCTATCAAGTGATTTATCAGAAGCACCTCGTTTACCGTTGAAGCTATCTCGGCTAAGAAAATCGAGTAGCCCCCGTATACATATGGCTGGTTCTCCCTGCTGTAGTAGCTGTGAACCGAATGACCCATCTCGTGTGCCAGTGTAAACACGTTGTCCAGCGTGTCGTGGTAGTTTAAGAGTATATAGGGCTCTGAGTCGTAAGTTCCCCATGAGTAGGCCCCGCTTCTCTTTCCCCTGCTTTCGTACACGTCTATCCACCTTGAATCAAGACCTTCTTTCACCACTTCCAGGTACTCTTCGCCAAGAGCCTCAAGTCCCTCTAGGACCATGCGCTTGGCCTCTTCATACTCTATTTTCATCTCAATGTCTTTCACCATAGGAGTGTACAGGTCGTACATGTGGATTTCATCTAGCTTCATAGCTTTCTTTCTAAGCGATATATAGCTGTGCATCTTGTCCACGTTCTTCTCTACAGCCTCTATGAGATTTTCGTAAACCGCCACAGGTATGTTGTCCCCGTGAAGGGCATGCTCTAGAGAAGATCCGTATTTCCTGGTCTTGCTGTAGAATCTGTTTTTCTTTACCTCGCTTCCAAGCGAGGTGGCAAATGTGTTTTTGAATCCCGAGTACGTCTTGTAAAGCGATTGGAAAGCGTCTTTTCTGACTCTTCTATCCCCGCTCTCCATAAAGGGAATGTAGTTGCCATGGGTTATCTCAACCATGTTCCCGTTTTCATCCTCTATCTCTGGAAACCTCAAGTCTGCATCATTCATCATAGAGTAAAGCTGATATGACGATCCAGATATCTCCCCAACCGAAGCCAATATCATCTCCTCTGCTTCAGAGAGTGTGTGGCTCTTCCCTCTGAGTATATCCCTCAAGTAATGTCTGTATTGTTCCAGTTTTTTATCACCTATAAGCTCTTCCAGCTTTTCTTCCTCTAAGGCCATAAGCTCTGGAACTATATACGAACAGGCCTCCGACGCCTTTACCGACAGGACCTGTCCCCTGTCCACCATTCCTTGATACCTGTCACTTGAAGTGTTTTCATCTAGCTTCATTTTGCTGTAAGTGTATATATTCTCTAGCTTTCTGTTTATCTCTAGCTCAGCTTCAACTACGCCTAGCAGGTTTTCCACACTCTTGCCTACTTTGCCTCTGTATGTCTCAACTTCTTCAATCAGCTTGTCCACATATTCTGTGTCGGATATCCACTTATCCTCATCGCTGTAGAGCTTTTCTAGATTCCACTTGTATATCTCCGCTATTTCTTCTCTTTCTTTTATCAAGCTTTTCACCCACCTTTAGTATCCAAGTCTATTCATCGACTCTATTATCATATCTCTAGCTATCGGTGCAGATGCCGATCCACCTGTAGTCCCTGCATATTCAAGCATTACAACCACTGCCACTTTCGGGCTTTCAGCTGGTGCAAACCCTGCAAACCAGGCGTGAGAGTTCTCCGTCTCGTTCTCGGCTGTACCTGTCTTTCCAGCCACTTGGACGTTCCTTATCTTGGCTCCAGTTCCTGTTCCGCTTTCCACAACCCTGACCATCATGTCTCTGAGCGCTTTTGCCGTCTCTGGACTAGAGACATTTGCTATTATCTCTGTGCTGTTCTGCTTCTTGAGTTCGCCTTCGTGGTTTCTTATCTCGCTTACAAGTATTGGCTTTACCATATTTCCGTCGTTTGCTATAGACGAGACCATAAGAGCTATGTTTAACGGAGTGACAAGGGTTTTTCCCTGTCCTATAGAAGTCGAGCCTATATCTGGCTCAGTCATCCCGCCTTTTTGAAACCTAGAGACACTGACTCCTAAGTCAAAAGGTATCTGGCTGTTCAGCTTATATCGCTCGGCTAGCTCTCTCAGCTTCTTGTCTCCAAGCTCCAGTCCCTTCTCTGCAAAGTAAGTGTTGCATGATTCCTCTAAAGCTTTCTCAAGGTCAACTGTCCCATGGGCCTTTTCATTGTAGTCTCTGAGCTTGTATCCGTCTATTGTGGTTGAGCCTGTGCAGTTGTATGTCTCTTTGGGATTTAAGTCCTCCATTATGCCTGTGGCTGTCACAAGTTTGAACACAGACCCTGGCGCATAGAGACCCATAGTGGCCCTGTTCAGCAGAGGGCTGTCTTCACTTTCGACTATCTGCTCCCACTCTTCGGCCATGGTCGAAGGGTTGAAAGAAGGGTTGCTGGCCATGGCGTAGACTTCACCTGTAGATGGGTTCATAAGCACTATGCTTCCACGCCTTCCCTCTAGCAGACTGTATGCCTTCTGCTGAAGCACATGGTCTACGGTCAAGGTCAAGTTGTTTCCGTATTTCTCGTCTCCGCTTTGAAGCAGCTCTTGAAGTTCGCTTATGGGGTTTTTCTCCCTCAGGTCGAGCAGCTCGTTGTTGTAAGAGTTTTCAAGCCCGTACCTGCCGTATGCCCTGTAGCTGTACCCTATTATATGTCCGTAGGTCTCGCCATACTTGTATTCTCTGCTCTGCCCTCCGTCAGCTCCTCTTTCGCTGTAAGCCAGTATCTCCCCGTTTCTATCCGATATGCTGCCCCTGAGTATCTGCTCTTCTCCAGCCCATATTCTTCTATTCGACTGATGATCTTTTATCTCCTCGGCCCTGAAGATCTGAAAATAGCTCAGGTACAGTATCGGGATTACGAAAAGTCCGCAGAGTATCCCGAGCACCCAAGTTATCCTGTTGTTCTCCTTTTTATTGCTCATCTGAAACCTCTCCTTCAACGTCTATATCTTCAGATGCGAACTGAAGTATACCAAGCGAAATGAAACCTGATACAAGAGAGCTCCCTCCGTAGCTCATAAACGGCAGAGTTATCCCTGTAAGTGGTATCATGTTTATCACTCCACCTAGTATTATAAATGCCTGGAATCCAAAAGTGGCCGTCATCCCAAGCGCCACTATTTTAAAGAACTTGTTTTTCTGCTTAAGTGTTATCTTTATTCCACGGTATACTATTATGAGGAATATCAGCATTATAGCTATTCCTGCAAAGACCCCCATCTCTTCGCATATTGCAGCAAATATAAAGTCTGTATGGACTTCCGGTACGAAGCCTGGATTCCCAAGCCCTATGCCAGTTCCAAAGAAGCCTCCCTCCGCTATGGCAAAAAGCGACTGCACTATCTGGTATCCTCTGCCATTGAAGTCGGCCCAAGGGTCAAGCCATATGTCCACTCTGACCCTGACGTGGCTGAATAGAAAGTACCCCAGTATGCCCATAACGGCCGCTGCCGCTATGTTCAGAAGTATGAGTTTTCTATTCGGCTCGTATACAAATATGATAGTGTTGAAAACTGCAAAAAACAGCAGAGCTATTCCAAGCTCCCTCTGTAAAAACAGAAATGCTATAAAAGAGTAGCACACGCCCATAAATACCAAGGTGTACATATTGTCGCTCATCTTCTTGAACTTGGTGCTCAATTTCTCAAGTTTGACTCTAATCTCATCTCTGTGGACGTAGAACGAGGCTATGAAGAATACAAACAGTATTTTCACTATCTCAGCAGGCTGTATGTTTATAGGCCCCAGCACTATCCAGTTCTTGGCCCCGCCAATTCTAGTTCCAAACAAGAGAGTGGCAAAAAACAGCCCGAAAGACCCTACAAGGTAAAGGACTGTGAGCCTGTCCCAGCATTTTATCTTTTTGAGTATAAAGTGGGTTGCAAAAAAAGCCAGTATCCCCACGCCACTGTAGAGCATCTGCCTAAGCCCCAGTGATGTATCTATCCTGTAGACCATAAACACCCCTATGCTGACCAAAAGTGACACGAGCAGGAATATATAGTTGTCTCCGCCACTGATTCTCTTTAAAATTATATTTGTGCCGTAAAGTCCCGCCATAAAAACAGCTATGTATATGAAGGACTTGTCGGCAGAGCTATCTTTGTAAAAAAACAGGAGTATCATAGCCATGGCATTTATTATCAACAGCAGTCCCTGCGGTGTTCTGTTTACTACTTTGTTTACCATATCTACCAGCTCCTAAGTATTTTTTACAAACAGAAATTCTATCTGACCTACTTTGACTCTGTCCCCATGATATATCCTGGAAATTCCTGTTATCCTGTTGTTGTTCACGTAAGTCCCATTCGAGCTGTTTATGTCCTCTATATGGTACTCCCCGTCTTTTAGAAATATCCTGCAATGCCTTTTAGAAGTATATGGATCTCTGAGCACTATGTCGTTGCTTGAATCCCTTCCCATAGTTATCTCTCTGTTTATGAAGTACTCGTCCTTTATCTTGAAAGGTACGCTCTCCCTCATATTGATAAGCTTCAGATAAGTACCTGTCTCATCTCCTAGCTCTCTTATATTCCTTATATCTAGATATATAAGCCTTATTATGCCTATCATAAAGAGATATATAAGTGCTATAAATATATATCTAAATACAAGTGACAATAGACTGAACATAACTTCACCTCTTCTTTAGTTTTAATCTATTATATCATAGCCCACTTTTTCTGAATATTTTTTCTTCTTCTTAATATTACCACAAAGTCCGTGTGATATAATCTATATATAAATGCAGAGAAAGGAGATTGAAATGGACAAAAAACTTTACCGTTCCAACAATGACAGAGTTGCAAGTGGAGTTTTAGGAGGAATTGCAGAGTATCTCGACTTAAACTCTTCTCTTCTGAGAATTCTTTTCGTAGTGCTTGCCATATTTGGAAACGCAATTTTTCCTTTGGCCGTGCTCTATGTACTGGGCGCAGTGTTTATTCCGCTAGATCCAAGCGCCTTTAACCGCAACGGGTACAGCGGGCCTTTCAGCGGCTCCAATCCGTCTGGTCCAGATGTCTTGAAGAACAAGAGCAACAAGCAGACAATCGGCGTTTCACTCATAATCCTAGGGGTGTTCTTTCTAGCCAACACTGTTTTTTCTATAGACAAAGAGTATATAGTGGCGGTAGTGCTCATTTTACTTGGGATCTATATAGTTTTTAAATATGACAAGGGGGGAGAGCGATGAAAAAAGATGGACTTTTTCTTGGAGGCCTTCTCATATTGATAGGAAGCCTTTGGCTATTGGGGAACCTGGGTCTTATATCTTTTTCCATATATGACCTCGGGACTTATATCAGAAGAGTAATAGAGCTTTGGCCAATCGTGCTCATAATAGTGGGTACAAATATGATCACAGATAGCTCAGCCGTAAGGAACACAGTGCTGGCCTTATGCCTTCTGCTTGTAGTTGTGTATATAGCATACTACCAGCAGATAAACGCTCTTTTTTAAATTCAGGGCAGTAAAAAAGATCGACTCTCGAGTCGATCTTTTTTTATTACTCGTCTAAAAGCGCTACGGCTCTTATTGGAGATCCAGTTCCTCCACGGATCTTCATAGGAAGACCTATATATAGGAATCTCTTGTTTACAACTTTGTCTAGATTTGCAAGGTTCTCTGTGTTGGTTATTCCATACTCTCCGCATACCTTGTGTCCTGCAAAAGTAAGGTCGTCTGGAGTCTGGTCTATAGCAGGAGCGTCTACACCTATGTTGACAACTCCATTTTCAGCAAGCCATTTAGCCGCTTCGTAGCTCACGCCTGTGTAGTAGTTCTTATATCCTTCACCTGGGTATTCTCTGTTGTAAAGACCTGTGTACATAAGGAATATATCTCCTTTTTTAAGCTCCTGTCCAGACTTAGATATAGCCTCTTCAAGGTCAGCTATCTCTATATACTCTGGATATCTCTTGTGGCTTAAGTCTACACATATTGCGCTTCCGTAGAAATACTCTATAGGCATCTCTATTATATCCTTTCCACCCGGTAAGAACTCAAGCACAGCGTCACTGTGTGTTCCAGCATGCTCGCTTAAAAGCAGGTTTCTAGCGTAGAATCCTAAGTCGCTTCCTGTAGCGGCCTTGCTCTCCTCGTGAGTCTGGTTTGTCATGATAAAAGTAGGCTGGTGAATGCCGTATAGTGGCATTCCTTGATAGATGTCCTGTGATAAATCAACTAGTTTCCAACTTCCCATTTTAACTCCTCCTTATAAATCACTTCATATGATTTGCAATATTTGATATATATATACTCTATCACTTTTAAAGATTTTTTTAAACTCCCAATTTTCTTTTAAACAGCTTTGCCCCGAGCACTAGCAAGAGCATCCCAAGCGATATAAGCACTATAGATCCCCCCGGCGCCAGGTCTAGGTAGAAAGAGACTACAAGTCCAGACACAATGGAGATCAGCCCGAATAGATTGGCATATACCATTGACTGCTTGAAGCTCTTGGCCACCTGCAAGCTGGTAGCCACCGGAATCACCATAAGGGATGACACCAGCAGTATCCCCACTATTCTCATAGAAATAGTTACAGTAATTGCAACCATAATAGAAAAATAGAGGTTTATGTAGTTCACCTTCACTCCAGCTATTTTGGCTGCCTCTTCGTCGAAAGTCGTGTAGAAAAGCCCCCTGTAGAGCACGAAAACAGAAGTCATTATTATGGCCCCAAGTGTGATGACTATATAGAGATCCTGTTTTGTGACAAGAGATATGCTTCCAAAGAGATACCCCATTATGCCGTTTGTCTTTCCCTCAAAGAGGTTTATAAGCACGCTTGCAGTCCCTATTCCTGCCGCTAGGAATACAGACAGCGCAAGCTCCGCATACTTCTCATAGTGCTTTCTAAGCTTTTCTATCCCTATTGAAGCCGCTATTGATATAGCTATCGCCGTATATATGGGATATATGCCACTGACCATTCCTATAGCCACTCCTGCCAGCGATATATGGGAGAGTGTATCCCCAACCATAGAGAATCTCTTGAGCACAAGGAATAGCCCTATGCTTGAGCAGATCAAAGATACTACTACTCCTATGACTATGGCTCTTCGCATAAAGTCATAAGCTAAAATTTCCATTCCAACACCTACTAGATTAAATTTTTAATATCCCTTTCAGCAATTTCCATTCGTTCCTCTTGCGTAGCCATGTCTGAAAGGTCGTACTCGATGATTTTTCTGTCGTTCAGAAGAAGCACCTTGTCTGCTTTACCGAAGATTTCGACTACGTCATGCGTCACCATTATGAGACTTATACCCAGTTTTTTGTTTAAATCATCTAGTATTTCATAAAAATCTCCCTGTGAAGCTGTGTCGACTCCCACTAGTGGCTCGTCCATAAATATTATGTCTGGATTGCTCACAAGTAGCCTTGCTATGAAAACCCTCTGCTGCTGTCCACCTGAAAGCGTGCCTATTATTCGAGTTTTGTAGTTTTCCATCCCAACTGCCTTTAGAGACTCCTCTATGCTCTCTCTGTCTTTTCTCCCCAGCATCTTAATTATTCCCTTTTTAGAGTAAAGATTGGCTCCAACTACTTCTTCCACAGTTGCAGGGAAGTTAGAATTAAAAGACCTGACCTGCTGTGAAAGATACCCTATGCTTCCCCACTCCTTAAATTCATTTAATTTCTTGCCCTTTATATATATATCCCCACTCTTAGGCTTGAGTAACCCTAGCATCAGCTTGAGGAGTGTACTCTTTGCAGACCCATTCTTTCCAACTATACCTACATACTCCCCGCTTCGTATCTCTAAGTCCACGTTTTCCAAAAGGTTTTCGCCATTTTCGTACCCGAAAGTGAGGTTGTTTAGCTCAAGTATCTTTTCGTCCATTACTTAAGCAACTCCTTCTTGATATTTTCTAGATTCTCTTCCATGAGGGTGATGTAGTTGTCTCCTCTGGCTAGGTTTTCCTCAGTGAGCCCTTCTACTGTATTTAGGACCGATGGCTCTAGCTCTGCCTCTTTAGATATCATCTCGGCGGATTTAGGGCTTGCAAGCGTCTCGAAGTAGATATACTTCAGGTTCTTTTCCTTCGAAGCGTCTATAAGCCTTGAAAGCGTCCTCGGACTAGGCTCGGAACTTGGACTGACTCCTGCAACAGAAAGCTGCTCTATTTCGTAGTCTCTTGCCAAATATCCAAAGGCCGAGTGGGACACAAGTATGGTGTTGCTAGTTCTGTTTTTCAGTTCATCCATATACCTATTGTCCAGCTCTGAAAATTTGGCTGAAAGAGATTCATAGTTCTCTCTGTATCTTTCACTGTTTTCTGGATCTAGCTCTGAGAGTTTCTCTTTCACTTCATTCGCTATTTTATCCATATTCCTTATGCTTAGCCAAATATGAGGATCCTTGCTGCCATGGCCCTGCTCGTCTTCATGGTTGTCTTCTTCCTCTTCGTGGCTTTCATCCATGTCTATAAGTTCCACATAAGAGCTCGCCTCCATGGCTTTCCCATCGCCTATCTCTGAAGACACTTTTTCCGCCCAAGGCTCAAGTCCAGCCCCATTGTATATAAATAGATCTGCCTTTTCTATATCCGCTATGGTCTTCATAGAAGGCTCGTAGTCATGAGGGTCTGTTCCCTGAGGAACTACGCTCTTTAGCGATACCATATCCCCTCCGATTTCAGACACTAAAAAATTCATCGGATACATGCTCGTATATACGGTGAGCTTTCCCCCCACCTCTACTGCACTTCTACTGTCTGAACTGCTGCATCCTGCAAGCAAAGTCATAATAGAAATCATTATCAATATGAGCTTCTTCACATACCTTCCTCCTTTCATATTGAGAGGAGCTACCAGCTTCCGCCAGCTCCTCCTCCTCCTGAAGAACCTCCTCCTCCGGAGCCCCTAGAAGATCCGCCTCCAGAGCCACCTCCGAATCCTCCTGGGCCTCTTCCTCCTAGGAAAATCCTTATGATGATCATGGTCATAGTTCCTCTGAAAAATATCATATCCAGAATTACAAGCGCAACTACCCCAGCTACAATTAGAATCTTTCCTATTCCAGCTCCTGCGGCATCGCTCTCCACTGCTTCCTGCGGGCTCTCTACACCTACATCTCCAAGGTTGTACTCTTTTGAAACTTCCTCTGCCAAGGCATAGAACCCCTGCCTTATTCCTTCATTGTAGTCCCCGCTTTTGAAGTTCGGAATCACATACTTGTCTCTTATGCCTCCTACTTTCCCGTCAGGGAGAGCCCCTTCGAGCCCGTACCCTATTTCAATCCAAAGTTCCTGCTCTTCCATAGAGACTAGAAACAGGACTCCGTTGTCTTTTTCACTGTCTCCAATCTCCCACTTCTCAAATAGCTCATTTGCATACTCTTGCGCTCCTGAGCTGCCTTCGGTATTCTCTACAACAGCTACAACTATCTGGGCTCCTGACTTTTCATCTATCACCTTGTTTGTCTCGACTATCTCTCTTTTGAGGCTCTCGCTTATAGTTCCAGTCTCGTCATACACATAAAAGTCATATGAGCTTTCCGGCAGCTGAGCCCCGTGGGCAGTACCTGAAAATACGAGAGCTAAAAGAAGAGCTATAATTCCAATGAGTTTTCTCATGGCACTCACCTATTCAAACTTCACTTCTGGATTTTCCATATCGCTTTCGCTTATTTCAAAGTATTCCTTCTGCTCAAAGCCAAACATCCCTGCCATCAGGCTTGTAGGGAACTTTCTTATCCTTGAGTTGTACTGTTGAACCGACTCGTTGTATCTTCCTCTCTCTACAGCTATCCTGTTCTCAGTTCCAGCAAGCTCGTCTTGAAGCCTTATGAAGTTTTCATTGGACTTGAGTTCCGGATAGCTTTCAACTACTACGTTAAGCCTCGATATAGCTCCTGTAAGCGCCTCGTTGGCCTCTGCATATTCTGAAGGGCTTCCTGCCGACTGTATTCTGCTTCTGGCCTCTGTAACCCCCATAAGCACTTCTCTCTCCTGGTCTGCAAACCCCTGGACTGTATTTACTAGGTTTGGAATGAGGTCCGCCCTTCTCTTCACCACGTTTTCAACCTGGGCCCATTTCCCGTTTACATCTTCATCCATGCTCACAAGGCTGTTGTAGCTTCCAACAAGTGAAACTGCTCCAATCAGAACAACCGCAAGCACCGCTATTATAGCTACTAGCTTTTTACTCATGCTATCTCACTCCTTATTTATTTTATAAACTCAAGTTCAGCACTCTCCACTGCACTCTTCACAAGTCCCTCTACGTCCAGCACCGACTCTGACTCCTCTATGTCCTCTAGCTTCGGCTTTGTCACAGGGTGCTTCGGCAGGAATACTGTACAGCAGTCCTCAAAAGGAAGTATCGATGTTTCATAAGTCTCTATGTCTTTTGAAATCTCAACTATATCCGTCTTGTCCGTACCTATAAGCGGTCTGAGTACAGGCAGGCTCACAGATGAGTTTGTGACGTTTATACCCTGTATAGTCTGGCTTGCCACTTGCCCAAGGCTTTCTCCCGTTATAAGCGCATCCATGCCTTCTCGCTTGGCTATGGCCTCCGCTATCCTCATCATAAACCTTCTAGAGATTATGGTCATCTCGTCCTCAGGACAGTTCTTGTTTATCTCTTTCTGTATATTCAAGAGGTTCACGCTGTACAGCTTCATATTTCCGCAGTAAAGCGAGATTATGTTTGCAAGCTCCTTGACTTTCTCTTCTGCCCTCTCGCTTGTAAACGGATAGCTGTGGAAATGTATCGCGTGGACTTCAACGCCCCTCTTGGCCATCAAGAATCCTGCAACAGGACTGTCTATTCCGCCTGAAAGCAGCAGCAGACCCTTTCCGTTGGTCCCGACTGGAAGCCCGCCGTATCCCTTGTGCTTCTCTGTGTAGACATATGCTGAAGTCCTTATGTCTACATATACCATTGTGTCTGGATTGTGTATGTCCACAGACGACCCCTCCAGGTTCTCCAGTATATAGCCTCCAATATCCCTCGAGATATCAGGCGACTTTATTGGGTATCTCTTGTCTGCTCTCTTTGTGTCTACCTTGAAAGAGCTTTTTCCATTTTCCATCTCCTGCTTCATGGCATATACAGCTGCCTCTCTTATGGAGTCCATGTCTTTTTCTATCTTGTAGCATGGCGACACATACACTATTCCAAATACCTTTCTGACTCTCTTTATTATCTCCTCTATATCTTCCGGATTAGGCTCTATATAGAGCTTGCCCTGGTCCTTGCTCACGTGTATGTTCTCGAACTTTCTAAGAGCAAATCTTATCTTCCTTATGAGCTGGTTTTCAAAAAAACCTCTGTTCGCCCCTTTTAGAGCTATTTCTCCAAAACTAATGCTGACTACTTTTTTCATCTTGCACCCCTCTTATCTTTTCATTATGCTTCTTATTTCTTCAACTGCTTCTTTAAGCTCTTTTACTGCCAGTTCCACTTCCTCTTTGGTGTTCTGATACCCAAAGCTGACCCTTATACTCCCCTCTATTTCAGACTCTGAGAGCCCCATGGCGCTTAGCACATGGCTCTTTGTCTTGTCCTTGGATGAGCAGGCTGAAGTAGTGGATATAAATATGCCCCTGTCCTCCAGTGTGTGCAGCAGTATCTCTCCTCTAGTTCCCTCGAAAGACAGACTCACTATGTTAGGCAGGAAAACATCCTCTTGCGGAGAGTTCAGTTTGTACTCCCCTATGCTCTCTCTCAGCTTTTCCAGAAAAGTGCGCTTGAGTCCCTCTATATGTGCGCGATCACTGCTGTAGTTTCTCTCTGAAATCTCTACAGCCTTTCCCATCCCAACTATGCCTGTGGTATTTTCTGTACCTGGTCTGTGGCTTTTCTCCTGTCCTCCTCCGTACATAAGAGGCTTTAAGCTGACTCCCTTCCTTATATAGAGTCCTCCAACGCCTTTAGGAGCGTTTATCTTATGTCCACTGAATGAAAACATATCTACCCCTAGAGACGCCATACTGAGCTTCAGCTTCCCAAACGCCTGCACCCCGTCTGAGTGAAGATAGGCTTTGCTCTTGCTATCCTTCAATATGTTCTTTATATCTCTTATGGGCTGTATAGCTCCTGTCTCATTGTTTACAGTCATTACAGACACAAGCACAGTTTCTTCCTTCAGAAGCTCTCTGAACTTTGAAAGCTCTATCAATCCTCTTTCATCCACTTCAGCATAGTCCACCGATATATTGGGTCTGTTCTCAAGCTCTCTGAATAGATTTAGCACAGAGGCATGCTCCACCTTTGAAGTAATTATGTGGATATCCCTGTTTTCAAACCTGTCGACTATACCTCTTATGGCCATATTGTTGCTTTCAGTTCCACCTGATGTAAAGTATATCTCATCTTTAGAAGCACCCAAGCTCTCGGCCACTTTTTTTCTAGAGTCCATGACTTTTTTTTCAGCCTCCAGCCCCAGTCGGTGAAGCGAAGACGGATTTCCGTAGTGGCTCTTCATCATGTCGTATATTTCATCTATGACTTCTCCTCTGAGCGGAGTTGTAGCGCTGTTGTCCAAGTAAATATTCAAGTAAATCACCTCTATATTTTAGGATACCTTTACAGCTTTGTTTTTACAAGCACAATTTTAAACGCGTACCCACTTCTTATAGAAAAAAACTATTTAAATTCAAAAAACTATAGTTTTTTCTCGTTTTCTTATTGCTTTTTCTCGATTATCTTGCTATAATTTGCTTGTGGTTATCCCCCTGGTAACCTCAATATTGAGATCTCTATTCCCAATACCCCTTTTTGAACGGTTTTACTTGTAATCCGAAAGGATTAAGAAAAGACTCTCGAACGGAAGAGAGTCTTTTTTCTTTTTTGTACTTTAAAAGCAGGATCAGCTGATCCTGCTTTTACTAGTTTAGCCTGCTCTTTTCAGCGCTTGACCTGTAGTAGTTCATAAGTTCAAGAAGGCTGTTCACAAGTGCAACGCTCTCTTCTTCTCTAGTCGTGAGGTTTATGCTGTTTGCAAAGTACTCAGAGAAGTCGTTTGGACTTGCAAATACCCCGTCTACAAGAGATATAAGCCTTCTCATTCTGGCCTTTCTCTGTATATTGGATATGTCCTTTGTATTTCTCTCTATAAAGTCTAGGAAGCTCGCTATAGACTGTTTCAAGTACTGCTCTCCTGCTGGTTCATAGTATGTCACTTCCGTTATCTCATCTTTTTCCAGTGCATAGTCGTTTATATAGTTGAGTACATACTGCGCCTTCTGAAGGGCTTCTTTCAGTTCCTCGCTTATCTTGTTCTGCCTGTTGAAGTTCTCCATAGTCAGCTTTTGGAGTCTGTTGTTTGTATCCTGGAACTTCTTGTCCAGTTCTTTAAACACCTTCTTGTACTGGCTTATAACTCTGGACTGATTTGTCTTAGGGTTGGTCAAGTAGTTGTTCCAGTCTGTTACAAGCAGCTTTATCTCAGGGTTTTTCAGATTCTCCACTATGCTCTCTCTCAGAATGCTTATAGCTATCAGTCTGTTGAGTATTATTCCAAATTCCCTGATTATTGTGGATACTTTGTTTATCTCTGCTATAGTGTCGAAAGTGTCGTTGTATATATTGTTTAGGTCCTCAGTTTTGGCTTGTTTGAAGTCAAAATACCTTGACTCCTGAGCTTTCCTGAAGTACCTGTCAAAGTAAACCCCATACTCCGCTTCCATCGACCCGTTGAAAACAGTCCTGTATCTAGATACGACTGTGTCTATTATCTCTTGGCTTGCATCTGCCATGGTTCTGCTAAATGCCCCGTCTATCATGCTGTAGTACTTGTCCTTCGAAACTCTGACAGGAAGTATAGAAGTTATGTCTTTCACTTTCTGCTTTATATTCCTTCCGTCCTCCGATAGGAATATCTGTATGTTCTTGTATAGCTTATCAAAGTCTATCTTTTTCTCCATGTCGCTTGCATTCTCTTTCAAGAACTCCCTGTAAGCCAGGTCTTTAGCTATTTCATTTGTATAGGATATTTCAGTGTTGTAGGAAGACAGACATCTCAGCAGCTTTACAACTTTCTTTCTAAGCGATTTAAGCTCATCTATGTCTAGGCTGTTTTCCTTGTCGAACGCCATAACAGGTTTCAAGTCTATTATATCCTGCTTGAACTTCTCGTATAATTTCCTGAACTCCTCGTCTTCCTCTGCTATGACTGATACAAGCTCGCTGTCTTCTTTTAGAATAGTTCTCAGGTAGAGTGTCCTGTTAAAGATCTCCACATAAGCCATAGTCCCTATTTTAGACAGCTGCTTCTCGTTCGTTCTGCCTATCTCTTCTACAAGCTCTTCGTTTGTGATATCTATAAATTCTTCTGTGCTTCTCGTATTCATCTAATATCTCTCCTCCACTTTAAAGTCTGCATATGCTGTTCAAGCTTAGATACCTCTCTATAGTATATCATCTTAGCCGTTTTTTTTACACGTGTTTAGCCTAAAACGAGATTTCTTTCATCTGGCTCTAGATCGTATATTTTGGCAAAAATACAGTCCAGCTCTGACTCGATCCTACTCTTTTCCTCTTCAGACCGCCTTAATACATCTCTCACTAACAGCACCACCGATTCGACTGTATTCTTGTCCGGAATCTTTATCTTTAAGCTCATTATCTTGTTCGGATAGTATTCGTATATATCTCGGTTAAGCTTCTTAGCCACTGTCCTGAAGTAGTATTCAAACAGCTTGGAGTTCAGAAATCCCAGCAGATACTCAGTCGGAATACTCTCTCTGAACTCCTCTTTTAGCTTTATCGAGTATATATCTGCGCTGTGATAGAGTTCTTCTGAAGTCATAGTGTAGCTTCTCTCATGCGACTTGTAGGGGAAGAGTATCCTCTCTCCCTGAAAGTTAGTACACTCCCTACCCCACTGTATGTCGTACCAATTTCTAATCCCCAGCTTGCACTCTCTTCTCTGCTGTAGCTTATCTCTGTACTTCTCTATTCGACTCTTTAAATATGAGAACATGTCGATGTCTTCTATGCAATCCGTATATATCAAGTATTTGTCTGTCTCTATTGTTCCGTACCTCTTTATGTCGCTGTTTTTTGCCCAAGGCTTCAGCACATGAATTTCATTCTCCGGTACGTTCTCTATATCTTGAATCACAAAAGCCCTGTCCAGACCTGTTATAATGCCTTGGCTGGAACTGGCTATATCTTTCAGTAGATATTCACCCGATCCATCTATCTTTCGAAAAAGATCCAGTTCTTTTTCCGACCTCATAAGCCATCTCTCTTGGGACAGATTCTCCATATTTACCTCTATGCTTTCAAAGCCATTCATGTCCAGCATTACTCTCTTGCTCCAACTTCTATTTGGCCTTAAATACCTCAAGCTAAAAGTCGCCGAGTTTTTTTTCAGCTTTATTATAAGTGGGCTTATGGCTATTCCTTTGAATATGTTTTCACCGTAAAAATCCAATATACTCTCTATTCCGTATGCTCTGCTTATATAAGACCTCAGCTTATCTGCGTACAGCGCCTCTAAGAAATACCTAGAGGTTATTATCTCTAGCCTTCCTGATTCGTTTAGCAGCTCGTAGCCTCTTTTGAAAAAACAGTAGGATATGTCCGACTTGTCTTCATAGACCTCAGAGTATATCTTTCTAAGCTCGGCCTTGTATTTGCCATCCAGTTTTTTTGCCCCTATGTACGGGGGATTCCCTATTATCAAGTCAAAGCTAGTCTGCAAGTTTTCAGTCAGAATATCTTTCAGATGTACATTTAATTCTGACGAGAGCTTACTTTCCATCCAAAGTGAAACTTTTGAAACATACACCGAGAAGAAGTCTATGTCCACTCCCCATATCATGTCTTCAAGTATCTCTCTTTCGCTGAAGCGATCAGAACTTTCTGAAATCTCCTTAAGCTTTCTGTAGAGCTTCACCAGAAATATTCCTGCCCCACATGAAGGGTCCAGTATCTTGACCTCAGGCTTTGATTCAATCATGCTGTCTATTTCAGCCTCTTCCACCATATAGTCGACCACTTTTTCTGGAGTGTATACCTGACCAAACTTCTTCTTCATCTCAGTATTGTTTATAGCCTCGTACAGATTCCCAAGCGTAGTTCCATCGAAGCTTTCAATGTTCCGGGATACAAAACTCCTAAGGCAATCCCTCAGACCTTCTTCCAAGCTCTGCTCTCCGCTTTCTCTAAGCTTCTCTTTGACCCCTGCCGTCTCCTCTATGATTCTTTTTATATAGCCTAACTCTGTTCCCGTCTGGGATATGTACTGCTCTAAAATCTCAATCAATATGTATCTCGCAAGCCCTATATCGATATCTCTGTAGTACTCCAGCTTGCCCTTCAATATCTTCTTTAGCTCTCTTTCCATTCTAGCTCCTCTACCTTCGACAAGTTAAATTTTAGTATAACTTCTTAAGTTTTAAAAGTCAAACTCCCAACTAGTTGATATAATTAAATTATCTATGTTAGGAGGTTTTAAATTGAAGCTGATAAAATACGATTTAGACAAAAGCCTATATGTTCCAGACTACCTTTCCAGTGCCAACAATATCTGCTTTCTAGATATAGAGACAGACGGACTCAGCCATATGTACAACAGAGTGATATTGGTCGGACTGTTCTTGATCGACCTAAATTCGGATACCCAGTCCATAGTTCAAGTTTTTTCAGAGAAGCCTGAGGATGAACCCGCTGTCTTGGAAAAGCTGAATAATCTGCTTTCAGGTGTAGACACTGTCTTTACCTACAACGGTGCTTCATTTGACTTTCCTTTTTTAAAGAAGAGATTTGAAAAGCACAGGATGTCGCACAGCTTAGACTGCTTAAACCACATAGACTTGATGAAGAAAATAAGGAAGCACAAACAGAAGCTATCCCTTCCTGACTGCAAGCTGAAGACAGTGGAGAAAGTCGTAGGGGTTCAACGCTCCGATACAATCAGCGGGAAAGAGAGTGTCCTTCTCTACAGAGAATACCTGAAGAGCAAAAGCCCAGCTTTGGAGAAGACCATACTAAAGCACAACTATGAGGACATCTACTACCTTCCAGAGATACTGAAGATAGAGGAGCTCTTGGAACCTCAGAATTCCATCTCTATCTCTGTAGCTGGTAGGCATATCATGCTCTCCTTAGACCCCGAGAAGATAAAGTTCTCTAAATCCAAGTTCAAACTTTCCATATCATCGCCATCTTTAGATATCCCTAAGTACATGGTGTTTGAAGACAACTACAGCTTAAGCTGGAATACACTTAGTGGAAGTCTGGAGCTTGAGTTCTTTACAGAATCTGCTGTCGACAACGACAGTCGCGAAGTGAAGTTCATAGACTTTACCGACACTGCATTTGAAGAGCTCTTGAGCAGCCCCATTATTCCTGTATGCATAGGTGCCGAAGTCCAGTACTCGAGTATATTTAGACTGGTTGAATATGTAGTCAAAAAGCATATTTAAGCTCTCTAGCCTGCAATCTGAGGCTGGAGAGCTCAAAAAATCAAAAAGACATCTATAAACTAGATGTCTTTATTATGGTGCCCAGAGGCGGAATCGAACCACCGACACGGGGATTTTCAGTCCCCTGCTCTACCGACTGAGCTATCTGGGCAAAATTGGTGGGCCTTCAGGGACTCGAACCCCAGACCTACCGGTTATGAGCCGGGCGCTCTAACCAACTGAGCTAAAGGCCCCAATTTTTTTGTTTTGTTTCTGGTGGGCTTGAGTGGACTCGAACCACCGACCTCACGCTTATCAGGCGTGCGCTCTAACCGCCTGAGCTACAAGCCCAATATTACTTGGTCGGGGTGGAGGGACTCGAACCCCCGGCCCCATGGTCCCAAACCATGTGCGCTACCAAACTGCGCTACACCCCGTTAACTTAAAACTCATCTGCCAATTTGATTTATTGGTGGGCCTTCAGGGACTCGAACCCCAGACCTACCGGTTATGAGCCGGGCGCTCTAACCAACTGAGCTAAAGGCCCCAATAATTCACTGGCGGAGAAGGAGGGATTTGAACCCTCGCGCCCCTTGACAGGACCTACTCCCTTAGCAGGGGAGCCTCTTCAGCCACTTGAGTACTTCTCCATATTATTGGCGGAGAGGGTGGGATTCGAACCCACGTGGGCTTGCACCCTAACGGTTTTCAAGACCGCCCCGTTATGACCACTTCGGTACCTCTCCATATTGGTGATCCATCCGCGACTCGAACGCGGGACACCCTGATTAAAAGTCAGGTGCTCTACCGACTGAGCTAATGGATCATCTTGGCTGGGGTAGCAGGATTTGAACCTACGCATGTCAGAGTCAAAGTCTGATGCCTTACCGCTTGGCGATACCCCAATGTTTTTCTGGCGCGCCTGGGAAGATTCGAACTCCCGACACACGGATTAGAAGTCCGTTGCTCTATCCTACTGAGCTACAGGCGCTTATTGGAGCGGGTGAAGGGAATCGAACCCTCGCAACTGGCTTGGAAGGCCAGGGCTCTACCACTGAGCTACACCCGCAAGTATTTTTGATTTTTTTGGTGGATGGGACTGGATTCGAACCAGTGAAAGCGTAGCTAACGGATTTACAGTCCGTCCCCTTTGGCCAACTCGGGAACCCATCCTCTTTTGGAGCTGGTGAGAGGACTTGAACCCCCAACCTACTGATTACAAGTCAGTTGCGCTACCGTTGCGCCACACCAGCATGTTTTTTTCTTTGTCTTGTTGTTTTTTTGGCGACCTGGAAGGGACTCGAACCCTCGACCTCCAGCGTGACAGGCTGGCATTCTAACCAACTGAACTACCAGGCCGCGTTTTTATGTTTCTTATTTTGTTTTATGGTGGTCGCAGTAGGGCTCGAACCTACGACCCCCTGCTTGTAAGGCAGATGCTCTCCCAGCTGAGCTATGCGACCACTTTTGGTGACTCTACCGGGAATCGAACCCGGGTTACCGCCGTGAAAGGGCGGTGTCTTGACCGCTTGACCATAGAGCCATGTTTGTTTTTTTGGTTGCGGGAGCCGGATTTGAACCGACGACCTTCGGGTTATGAGCCCGACGAGCTACCGCTGCTCCATCCCGCGCTGTTGTTTTTTTGGGTCTTCTTGGTGCCGAGGACCGGAATCGAACCGGTACGATCGGTAAAGATCGCAGGATTTTAAGTCCTGTGCGTCTGCCAGTTCCGCCACCCCGGCTTCTTTTGGCTCTCAGGGTGGGACTCGAACCCACAACCTTTCGGTTAACAGCCGACTGCTCCACCGTTGAGCTACCCGAGAACATTTAAATCACTAACCAGCGACGTCCTACTCTCCCAGGTCGCTTCCAACCAAGTACCATCGGCGCTGAAGGGCTTAACTTCTGTGTTCGGTATGGGAACAGGTGTGACCCCTTCGCTATCGTCACTGGATTATGTGTCCTTTAAGTGTCTGTACACTCAAAACTACACAGTGAATATATTCTTTTGGTCAAGTCCTCGATCTATTAGTATCACTTAGCTGAAGACATTACTGCCCTTACACCTGTGACCTATCTACCAGGTAGTCTTCCTGGGATCTTACTCTGTTAACCAGATGGGAAATCTAATCTTGAGGGATGCTTCGCGCTTAGATGCCTTCAGCGCTTATCACTTCCAGA